>CAZWME010000627.1:0-3770 GCA_964634515.1 uncultured Pirellulales bacterium
GAAAACGCGGATATGGGCAAAAAAACAAAGCCAATTCAAACCCAATCAAACCCAATTAAAGCCAATAATCAACTATCAATAATCGATAATAAATTACTAATCCCACTTAACTACCAGATAAATGTAATCAATCGACGTATTGTTCCGGCCAACGATGTCATTATTCTTAACTTGTAACTGAAGGGAATTTAATTTCTCGAGGGTATCGACGAGACTTGTAATATCCCATGAATCAACGGCTTCGTGGTTTTCTTCTTCATTAATCGGCGCTTTTATTGAAGCCCAGACAACCGGCTTTCTCGGCCAGCCGGTACCTGCGGCCCATTCTAATTTTCCCTGGGAAAATCGTTCTTCTTCAAAATGTTCGATATAAAAGACGACCGACTTTATCAGGGCATCGGCCGGGATAGATGCATTTGAAAAATCAAAAGATGTGTATGAACCGTAGTTGGTGACAAACCGGCTGTCGTCGCTGGAGCGGACCAGTTCGGTTTTACCCTCTGCTGATAATGTCTTTCTGTTTCTTTGATAGTAGCCGTCCCGTGGGATTAATTTGGCTATCTTTGGTGGAGCCGGATTTACTGTGATAGTAAAAGACTGGGTGTCTGTAGTTGGGGTGCTATTGCTGTCGGCGACCTTCACTATTACATTATTTTCGCCGACCTGGGCGGGTTTCCACTGTATAAGGCCGTTAGCGGAGTTTATGGTCATATCGGCGGGTTTGGTGGTTAAGGAGTATGTAAGCTTATCCGCCGAATCCGGGTCAGATGCGTTGACGTCGTATGTATATAAAGCGCCGGCCGTCGCCGTGGTCACGGCCGCCGAAGTGATGACCGGAGCATCATTGAGCATATTGACGGTAACATTAACCTTTGCGGTATCGGTATCGCCCTTGTTGTCGCGAACGGTATAAGTGAATTCATCGCTGCCGTAGAAGTTCGCATTGGGATTATAGCTCAGCGTGCCGTCGGGATTGATGGTTACCGAACCGTTTTTGCCCTGAGTGACGGCGGTGACTGTTAACCTATCGAGGTATAGATTTCTGCCCTCATTATCTATATCGGTGTCGTTTGCCAGCACATCAATCGTTTGTGCCGGCGTATCTTCCCGGGTCACTACGGCGTCACTCTTGGTCACCGGCGGGTCGTTGACCGGGGAGACCGTGATTGACACGGTTGCAGGAGTGCTGTCCTCTGTATTGTCGTTGACTTTGAAGGAAAAGCTGTCTGAGCCGTTGAAATTCTTGTCAGGCGTATAGGTAAGACTCGGCGCGGTCCCATTCAAGCTGCCGTGGGATGTTTCGGATACCATTATGTAGGACAACGGGTCTGAATCCGGGTCACTGCCTGTCAAACCAATCTGCACGGGGGTATCCTCGGGCGTAGTCACAGAATGAGATTCAGCCACAGGCAGAAGATTAGGACGAACATTGATGGATACCGTTGCCGGCGTACTGTCCACTTCGCCGTCATTCAGCTTGAAAGTGAAATTGTCGGTGCCCTCGAAGTGAGGCTCAGGCGTGTAGATGAGCTTTCCGTTGGTTTTGAAGTTTGAATCGAGGGTAAGTATGCCGTGCTCTGGTTCTTTGCAGATAATGAACGTTAGTGGATCACCGTCCAAATCTCTTCCTGTAAGAGTTGCGGCTATGGATTTGTTTACTTTTATCATCTCAGAGCGGTGATATGCCATAGGGGCATCGTTTACGGCCAGCACTGTAATCGATATTGTTGCCTGGTTTCTGTCGGCTTTTCCATCGTTGATACTGAACGTGAAACTGTCCGGGCCGTTATAGTTCGACGTCGGAGTGTAAGTTAAGTTGGGCATTTTCCCGCTCAGGCTCCCGTAGGACGGGCCTTTTACAATATTGTAAGTCAAGTGTTCTCGGTCGGGGTCACTTGCCATCAAGGTAATCAGTGCCGGTTCATCCTCCTGTGTTGTTGCGCGACCCGGTTTGGCAACCGCCGGGTTCTTTACTACGCTTACTCCAAATGTTATAGCAATAACCGAGAGGGTTGCTAATGCTGAAAAGAGGGCAACTTTCCTCTTTTTAGATTTTGGATGAAAAATATTCTGCCAGATTCGCGCCAGGGCGTTTTTGGCCTCTGTCGGCTGAGAGTCGGGGCTTTTTCGTTCTTTTGTTAGAAACTTGACAACTGCTTGATTAGCTGGCTGGGCGTCGATGTTTTGATGTTCTTTGCTTTTATCCTTAAGGCCTTCTTCTTTTGCTCCGGCGACATCCTCGGTGATGTATCGGGTTTCTTTAGTTTTGGCCAGTTTTTGTTCAGCTTCTTTTAGTTGTTTCTCTTTTTGGTTTAGCTCTGTCGAACAGGAATCAAGTTTTTCCAAAGCTTCTTTTGCCTGAGCCCTGGCTTTCTCTATCTCCTCTTTAGCCTGAGTCTCGACTTTTCTTCGCTGCTGCCTTTCAGCATTTAAGTTCTCCTGTGCTTTTGCTTTTACGGCAGTTTCGTCTTTTGACTTTTGTTCAGCTTCTTTTAGTTGTTTCTCTTTTTGGTTTAGCTCCGCCGAACAGGAATCGAGTTTTTCCAAAGTTTCTTTTGCCTGAGCCCTGGCTTTCTCTATCTCCTCTTTAGGCTGAGTCTCGGCTTTTCTTCTCTGCTGCCTTTCAGCATTCAGACTCTCCTGTGCTTTTACTTTTGCGGCAGTTTCGTCTTTTAACTTTTGTTCAGCTTCTTTTAGTTGTTTCTCTTTTTGGTTTAGCTCTGCCGAACAGGAATTGAGCTTTTCCAAAGCTTCTTTTGCCTGAGCCCTGGCTTTCTCTATCTCTTTTTTAGGCTGAGTCTCGTCTTTTCTTCGCTGCTGCCTTTCAGCATTCAGACTCTCCTGCGCTTTTACTTTTGTGGCAGTTTCGTTCTTTAATTTTTCTTCAACTTCGTTCAGCTTTTCCTCTTTTTGTTTTAGTTCGGCTGTATAAGAATCGAGTTTTTCCAACGCTTTTTTTGCCTGAGCTTTGACTTTCGCTATCTCCTCTTTAGCCTGAGCTTCAACTCTCCCGGCCAGGGCACTATACCTGCGGTGTTGTGTTAGGAGTTTTTGCTGGGCCTTGGCTTGCACTTTTCGTTCCGCTGCTTCTCTGGTTTCGATTTCCACCCTGAGCTTTTCCCGGGCTATTGCCCTCGCCTTTTTTTCGGCCTTAAGCTTTTCTTCGATTTTGTTTATTGCGGTGGCCTTTTCCTTGTTGAATAAGACCATCCTTACATATTGACGGAAGGTTCTGCTCATTTTTTTTGCCGTTTTTATAGGACCTCTGAAGTTTTTTTACAAGCTAATCAGAGATTACAATGCATACGAAGTCGTATTCGTCTATACATTAGCGCGACTTTAGTCAAATCAGGTCGAAAAGCTGTTGCCTATATGCCTTTAAAGACGTCAAAATTACTCTTGACGGCTTGGTTTGGTGCAGGTATCTTTAAAAGGCATAAAAAGGTTATTTTTAATACTCCCAAGCGAGTTTGAGGGTGTCACACTATGTGGCTTCAATAATGGCAAGGTTTGCTTATTAAAGGAGATATTAATGAGTAAGAAGATAAGCAGAAAAGGGCACGAATTGACTCGCAGAGATTTTATAAGAACATCAGCGGCATTGGGGGCGGCGAGTCTGGTATCGGGGACCAGCAGAATGTATGCGGCGGGCTCCGACAAAGTTCGGATTGGCTTGATTGGCTGCGGCGGGCAGGGTACGCGGGATATTATCAGTTGCGTGAAAAGCTCTCGGGGCATTGAGATTGCAGCGATGGGCGACTGATGCGAGG
>CAZWME010000628.1:0-3753 GCA_964634515.1 uncultured Pirellulales bacterium
ATCGTTCGGCTCATTCGCAGCTTTACTATAAGGATTCTCCGGGGTGATAACATCCATAGGCACATAAGCAGCGGCTCTAATGTGCTCGACGTCAACTTCGCCGACCGCACCAATACGAGGAAGACGATACTTCCCCCCCGTCCCTCGTATTGTCTCATCCACAGCATAAGGTACCTGCGGCCAAATGTTAACATCAATATCACTTAAGGAGGAATCAAGCTTAGCAACAAACTCGTCAAGTTTCGACTGATAGGGCTCCAAGTCGTCGGGTGATGGGGTAACCTTATCGCTCAAAAGCTGAGCTTCTTCGTACACCCGTTCATCGATTGCAGCAGGGCTGTATTTTCCATCACCGAATGAAACCTGGTTGGGACTGACAATAACACGTGTAATCATCAGAAAGATACACACAAGCCCAACAATCAATAAAACTATCTTCTCTACATGCGCTTCGAGAAAGCTTACTATTTTATTCATATCTCAAATCCCACTCTACATTTTTTTCTGAAAGGTTCTATCTTCTTGCGGTCTTTGGTTCTGCGGCCGCTGCTATCGCGGCCGTAACGGTTGCCGGTTTAATTTCCTCGTAACCATCCTTGTTAAAGGTATATTCACAAATTAAATCCAATTCGACAACAGGGTCCTCACCAAAATCATAAAGACTGTAAGGATCATCTTCGACCGACCTGAACTTAGTCTCCAAGACCGTTATCTGGTTATGCTTCAAAATCTGCTCCTGCTCATCGCCGGAGAAACCCCTGAATTTATGCTCCTTGGCACTGCAAAGCTCCTGCAGGAACGACATAATGGATTTCATATCAATCACAATGGCAATATTAAAATGTACAACATCATTATCACTATCAACACCCGTAAATCTTCCAGTGCAGGATTCCGCCAGACCATCGTCATTAGAATTAACGTAAAGAGGCTTATCCACATCGGTCTTTTTCTTTTGCGAACTCCTGCGCTGCCTGCGTCTTGCATACCCCCCGCCTCCTGCTCCGGGCCTTTTTAGGCCCATATTAAAACTCATCTGCCTAAGCTGTTTGACCGGAGCAGTCAGAACGTTGTCGAAGTCCGAATTCACAGCACTTATAGTATCGAAAACATCTTCGATGACCCAGTAAGCTAACTGGAAATACCAACAATCCTGGATGGCCTCATTAGGCTCAACAGCAAGTTTATAATCCACCCAGAAATCGTACCCGCTTAAATCAACCGGATTCGCATAAACAAATAAAGATTTCGCTCTCTCATGACAAATTTCGTCAACTATCATAAGTTCAAGTTCACCCCTTATCATCGACCTGGACATAGAGCCTCTCCGCGACGCCCCCGCCCTACCTCCATATGGCGACATTCCCATCATCGGGGACCGACCCATCGTCGGGGACCGACCCGAAGCTCCTCTCGAAGGCGCCCCCGGCCTACCTGCTCCGTATTGGTAGCCTCCCATCATACCTCCCATCATACCCCGCCCCCGCCGTAAACGGGAATTTACCGCTGATTCCTCAAGGCCTTTCTCTATCTCGGCTTCAGTCGGATAATCACCTGCCCCGACACGGACGAGCAGATTATCTATCGCCCTTCGATAATTCTGACCAAATTCCCGGAAAACAACAGTAGATGAAATGTTAGGGTCAAGAAATATATCATAGCTTAACAATTCTCTCATAGTTGTTTGCTTAGCCAATAGTGCTATCTCATTGGCATCTTTGGCATGTTCTTCCTGATGTTCCTGCTCTTGGCTCAATGTCTTTCTGGAAAGCGTACTATTAAGTTCCCTTTTCACTCTTTCGCCCACCTTAACACTTTTAGTCTGTATCTCGTCCTTGAGTTTAGCGCTCATAAGGTGCGTGGGAACCAGTAGAATTACCGCGACAAACACTATAATAACCGACATCAGCAACGGTATATTATTCTTAAAAACACTTAACTTCTGTAAAATATCTTTGAAATTCGGCATATCCATTTTTCAACTCGCAACATCATTCTATTCCAGTAGTTACATTTTTGTTTCCCGTAGAGCCGGAAGTCGCCGGTGCAGCCGACCTGGCCCCCATACCTCTCATATATGCAGGTAATTCAGGGGCTTTCGCCTTTACAGACTCGGGCGCATCTCTCCAGAGAAACTTAATATTTAACACAAACCAATGGTCATTAACCGTGAAAGCCTGCTGGCCCCTGTGGTCAAGTTTCTTGCTTCCGTTTTCTTCCCACTCAGCAACTTTACTAATCGTCTCTTTTGTCATAGGGTCAACTAATATCCACTCGGCGCCTTCTTCCGGCGCGGTTCCAGCCGGCACTGGTCTATATCTTATATCCGTCACACCTATCCCCACAGGCATCTGCTCTTCCCTGTTTACTTCTCCTATGTCAATCGAGAATTGGTTAGGGTCGGTCTTCTCGTAAACCTCAAAAGGGCTGTTACCGTCAACAAAATCGTCGAGGTGTAATAAGCGGGTAATTAAACCCCATTTAACCTGATTATTTTCAACCCCATAAGGATCTATCAATTCAGTTATTTTCTCATATGGACTGTAACCACCTATGGTTACTATAAAGCCGGGCAACTTTTCCTCGCCGGGCTGTCCACCCATTCCGTACATTCCTCCGTAATAGTCTCCATATCCCCCCATCCTATCCATTTCCATATACATATCTTCCATATACATTTCGTCGAATTCTTCGCCTCCGGCACCGAACGTGCCCCGGCTCTGCCTGAACATATCGGCGCCGCCGAACTGGGCGTTCGCAAGGTCACTCGAGAAGAAAGTCTCCATATTCGTAATAAATATCTGCTTTCGGCTCTTGCGTTGAAAATCCTTAATCCCTCCGACATCACCGGCGGCAAAAGCCTGATAGAGCCCGGCTTGTTTGGGATTGTTCTTCTCATTCGGCAATGCTGCAATTATAGTTTCATACAGAGATGGAATCATTTCACGATATTTGAAAGGTTCAAACTCTTTTTCTATTATGGCTGTAGATTTGTCACCTTTAAGTTTTTCGGCATCGAGTTTAGCTTTGGCATCATCGATAGTACCAAGAATGTTGTTGGTTTTGGCTCTGTCCGGACTGCCCTTCGAGAAATTCATTTTGTCGAGACCGGTCCTTCCAAAACACAAAAGCGAAACGGTAAGGAGCATACATGCCGCGGTGATAAAATACTTGCCCTTGCTCGCCCATGCTATTGACCTTGCGATACTCCGGGGCAGAAGGTTGCTTTCTATCCGTGCAATACCTAAACCCTGCAAAGCAAGGCCATAGACAATCCCAAAACCGCTGACATTCTCATGGAATTTAGCAGGGGAAACACCCGGGCCCATTCCAAGTCTCTTAAATGAATCCGGCCTTTCCACTGGTATCTGCAACGTCTGCTGTAGATATTTTAGCAGTCCG
Source organism: uncultured Pirellulales bacterium (assembly GCA_964634515.1). GTDB lineage: Bacteria > Planctomycetota > Phycisphaerae > Sedimentisphaerales > Anaerobacaceae > NIOZ-UU13. The sequence goes on from CAZWME010000628.1 coordinate 3,403, forward strand.
CGCAGTTTCGTTCCTCCGCCGAGTGCGATAATCCTCGTTATTTTGGTATCTGGATTCGAGTTATTGTAAAAGCCCAGAGAGCGCTGGACTTCAGAGCCTAAATCCGTGAACACCGGCCTCATGGCCTGGAATATCTGCCGGGCATACTTGCTCACAGGAGCCGTACGTTTGAGCTTTTCTGCTTTTTCAAAATTAAGCCTGAATGCATCTGATATGGCCCTGGTAAAGGAATTTCCGCCAATAAGAATGCACCTTTGCCAAACCGCCGATTTTGTGCAGACAACCAAATCGGTATTTTCCGCACCAATGTTAAGAACAACAGTTGCCTGTTTGTCGGAAGCAACCAAATCA
>CAZWME010000629.1:0-3747 GCA_964634515.1 uncultured Pirellulales bacterium
AGAGACTTTTTCATCCCAGTTAACGTCGGAATTTGTGATAAAGTGTTTTGAGTTTAGATTAACTAACGACCAGCTTGATTCTTTCCATTTATACCCGCCTTTTTCCATCGGCCCCTTGTCCAGTCGTATCCCCAGGAAATCAAAATAGAACTTGTTTTGAGCCTTTTTGCTACTTATGGAGTGATGCAGGCATATAAGCTTTCCACCTTTTTTGGTGTAGTTGATAATTGAATTTTCCGTGTTCTCTTGAAGATCCCCGTGGATAAAAACAATTACGGCATCATAGGCGGACAGGTCTTTGGGAAAAGAGCTTTGATCTGTTATCGCCACTGATTGTTTGCCATTTTCCCGCAGGAATTTTGCCAACACTTTCATTTGAGGCATTTCATCCTGTACTATTATTACTTTGGGTTGTCTCGGGGAAGACGAACCGAGAGTAAAAACAGTGCAAATTATCACAACAAGCAGATATATTAATCTTCTACGCAATGTCCAGCTCCTAATAATAAACTCGTCCCGAATTCTCACTTATATCGACCGACCATCACGATAGATCGGTTTGATATATTTATTGGCATCGGGAATATTTGTTATTTTCATATTTTTCCAGTCAAAATCCAGTTTCTTACCGGCGCGGAGGGCAACGTTGCCCATCAGGGTGAATTCTGTCAGAGGGCCGGCGTAGTCGAAGTGGGTGCTTGGTCGGCCTTTTCCTTTGCAGGCGTCGAGCCAGTTGCGATGGTGGCTTTTGGAGCGAGGCAGGGTCTTGGGCGGCCTCTTATATGCCCTCATTTTGGATTCGGGGATGATGCGGGGTGATCTTGACCAACCCTCACCAAGGATAGCGCCCTTTGTTCCGATATAGAGGATACCATTATCGCCGAGGTTTCTGCCTGCTTCAAGCACTGCTGGGCGTGGGGGCATAAGTCCGCCTTCGTACCAGGTAATACGTACAGGTTTCATACCGGCACGGGCAGGGAAATCGAAGTATATGAGTGATGCGGCCGGACAGTTCTCTTCACTGATGCCGGAAGAGCTGGCCTCGACGCTGAAGGTAGGGCTTTTGTCCAGTTTGAGCGCCCAGAAGGCCGGATCCAGATGGTGACATGCAAAGTCGCCTATAGTACCGGAGCCAAACTGCCACCAGGCGCGCCAGCGAACGGGTGCGTAGTCAGGATGATATGGGCGTGGTGGAACGGGTTCGAGCCATCGCGGCCAATCGAAGCCGGCAGGTACCGGAGGAGTTTCCTTGGGTCGGTCCTTGAAGCTGGTCCAACGGTTAGCTCCTGTGCTGGTCCATGCGTGAACATCGTGGACATCGCCAATGGCACCGTCCCATATCCACTCGCAGGCCAGACGAATATCTTCGCTGGAGTGTCCGAAGTTGCCGAGTTGAGTAGCGACTCCGGCTTTGCGGGCGGCTTCGGTGACTACGCGAGTCTCGTAAACGGTGCGGCAGAGTGGTTTTTCACAGTAGAGGTGTTTGCCTTTGGCGATGACGGCAAGGCAAACCACAGCATGAGAATGATCCGGCGTAGCGACGAGGACTGCATCGATGTCTTCGGCATCCAGCATTTGATTATAATTGTGATAGGTCGGACAAGGTTGGCCGTACTTTTGTCGGACCAGGTTCAGGGCAGGTTTCAGACCGGCTGTGCCGCCGTAGTAGAACATACTATAGTCACTGAGTTCATTGATGTCACAGAGGGCGGCGATACGGACATCTGGTTCGTTGAAGAGTTGTTTCATATTGACGATACCCTGGCCGCCCGTGCCGATGATGGCGACGTTAACCTTTTCACTGGGTGCGGTATTGCCATAACCGCCGAGTACGTGGCGAGGTACAATGGTGAAAGCAGTGGCCGCAGCCGCACCAGCCAGAAAATCTCTCCGGCTCATTCTCTTTATCATATTAACTGAATTGGCTTTTCGATCTTTCATCAATTTTCTCCTTTTTATATTTTTCGTTATTTCAGAGATTTCTATCTGTTACATTTACTAATGGTCTCGGCGTAACTATTATCTGTAGAGTTTGTATCAGTTAGACCGTGATGCTTATCCAGATTTATATTATAGCAAGGAAAACCAGCTTAGGACAGAGTTTTCATGCCCAAATAATGTACTGAAAAGAACCATACATTCTAAGTAACTTAAGGGAACCTCTAAAAATTCATTTTTACTGCGAACGGCTGCAATTTCCACCGGCGGCGTTGTCAGGCCAAACTTCGTCCTCGACATAGCTTTGGCTATGCCTGCGGCGATTTTGACCTTCCGCCTTGCCGGAGAAAATTTCGCACGTTCTCGTGACAAAAGCAATTTTTAGAGGCCCCCTTAATAATAACAACCGTTTTGTGGTATTACTGAAATGTCTTTTAGCTTTTTTGCCTGCTTACCAGGGCTGGTGAAGCTTGGAAATTGCTCTTGTGATATTTTTTGAGTGTTTTGTTAATCCTCAAAAGGTTGTTATAAATATTTGTTAATGCTAAGGTAACGTTAGTTTTCATAAAACGAAAAGACGATGTCTATACTACTTATTGGGAGGTTGCAAACTAAATAAGACCGAAGCTTCTTTGTGTTCGCAGTTTTTTTATAAAAAGCATTGTAAAATTTAAATATTTGTTGATTTATTTGTATTTTTCTCTTACAATATATTCGTTGCGAGTGCGTACAGAGATCAGTTGGTCTGATAGCACTATTCCGCGGTAGCGTGTATAACGGCACTTCGCAATAAGGAGACAGGCTTACAATGAATTCAAACAAATGCCTAAGTCTCCTTTTTTTTCTGCGCTTTGTTTATCCCTATGATAAGAACGGCAGAGTTGCTTTTATTTTTACCTTCGCAAGTGAGAAATTCAAATATAAGGAAGACCTTTTTGAAGTAAATAACTGAATTAGGAGTATTGCCTGAGATTTATTTATTAACATGATTTCTGACTATGGTATAATAGATTGCTAATTTTTGTGCTGGAGATTGTTACATGAAAAGACGCACATCGAAACTATATCTATGGGTGGCATTTTTCATACTCACTGTCCAGGTTTCCTATGGTTCGACTAATACGACTGAGGTCGGTGCTTCAATGCGCAAACTGGTCGAGGCCGACTGGATTGAACACGATGGACAACTCAATAGTCAGTCACGACAAGATAAAAGTAATGATTTTTCATTGGAACACACAAGGCAGATTATCACACGGGCCTACAAGCTTGCCGAGCGCTTACGGGAGCTATCAGTTTCCAATTCTCGCCTGGAACCGTTGGTAAAAGAATTAAAACAGATCGAGGTTCAAATATCATCTCTGAAGCCGTCTGACGATATGGACTTTGATGTTCGCCGCGGAATATACCTTGATGCACGATGGACAGTTCGCCGGTTGGCGTTTTGTAATCCTTTATTGGATTTTGATAAAATATTGTTCATTAAGCGTCACCATCCGGGCGGTGTGTTTCACATGTGCGATCAGTACTACGGCTTCAATGCCATTGCCGGCGGCGGATTGTATGTTCTATCCGACCCGTTCGATTCGGAGCCCAAACTGACTAATCTTCTGGCCGATGCCGTTGTCGAAAGGGGGCGCCTTAAAGGTCGTAAACTTAAACCGGGAGCTTTCCTTTCGCCTGAACTCTCTTATGACGGACAGACGATTCTCTTTGCATATACGCAGGGCAACGGGAAGGATTTGCAGTGGACGCCCGAGAGCAGTTTTCACATTTTCAAGGTCAATTCTGACGGTACCGAACTGGTAC
>CAZWME010000630.1:0-1449 GCA_964634515.1 uncultured Pirellulales bacterium
ATATCTATATGTTGTATCCGGACTCAGTTTTTATTTTATTACGCCCCTTAAACTTTATCCGGGACAACATAAGGAATGCGGTAAACGCGTGTCAGCATTCTATCCGCTTGAAGGTCATTGGCAAACTTTTCGTAATCACCCATAAATTTCAACATACGTCCAAGACGATAAGAGATATTGGCCAGGTGTGGAAGTGTAGTTGAATAAAAGCCTTCTCTGATATCGCTGTGAAGGTCCTGGTTCTTACCAGAGCGTACCGCATCAATAAAATTGCTCCAATGATTACCATCTCTGCCTCTTCCGCCTTCTTTTGAACCAGCAAAAGGTTTTCTTTCCCGGCCACGGAATGCTTTCCATGTAGATCCGCTAATTTCGAGCCATCCTTCAGTGCCGTAGAAAAGATTTCCGACCGCCTGACCTTGGCTTCCTTCATGATTGGTATATCGGCCCCGGGTTTCAAATTCCAGCATCTTCCCATCCCTGTATTTAAATGTGGCGGTTTGCGTATTCGGAGTTTCTTGTGAAGTCTTATCACGGCCATAGGTTTCTACCGCGCCATACACCATCTTACCGGGAGTCCGGCTTTTCAACGGTTTTTCCTCCTGATCTAATCCGTAAATACCACCGGCGGAATATACTGATACCGGGTGTTCGTTTTTATTCATCCCCCAACGGGCAATATCCAGTTGGTGTGGTCCAGTGTTTCCTGTATCCCCATTTCCGGTGTCCCAATACCAGTGCCAACGATAATGACTCCGTTTTTCGTTATAAGGGCGATAAGGAGCCGGTCCTAACCAACGGTCATAATGGAATTTGGCAGGCGGCTGACCGTCTTTGGCCATGCCGTACGAATCGCGAGCTTTGAAGCAAAGGGCGCGGGCCATGAAAACATCGCCGATACCGCCATCATGCAGAAATTTAATCGCCTCTATCACATTCTTAGACGAACGGTTATTTAATCCTACCTGAACTCTTAAATTATACTTGCGGGCCGCCTCAACCATTTTACGTCCTTCCCAAATATTATGGGAAGCCGGTTTTTCAACATAAACATGTTTACCCGCCTGACAAGCCCAGACGGTTGCCAGTGCATGCCAATGATTCGGTGTAACGATTGACACGGCATGGATATCCTTGTCATCTAATACTTTATGTATATCCCATTCTGTCAATGGCGTCACACCAGTCATTTGTGTTACGATTCTCGAAGCTGGTTTAAATAGCAGTTCATCTGTGTCGCAGAGCGTCTTCACAACTACATTATGGCTGTCTTTCAGTCCACAAAAGCTTTTGATGTGCACCGTACCCTGGTTACGGATACCAATAACGGCCAAATTGATGCGTTCATTTGCACCAATGATTGAAGCATATGATTTAGCACTGAATCCAATGCCGCCAATGGCTATTCCGGCTGTCCCAATTACGCTTTTCTTAATAAATTCTCTTCTT
>CAZWME010000630.1:1459-3744 GCA_964634515.1 uncultured Pirellulales bacterium
CCTCTCGGAATTAACGGTTAACTCTTAGGAAATTGGATTTCCACCGACACCAGTAATTATACCCCATCAGGGCATATTAATTCAAGAAGGAAATAAGCTGTCATAAGCAATAATCAATTCTTCAACCATAAAGCACAACGCAATCCTTGTGCCGAACAGGATTGAGACAGTCACCTGTTTTTTTCTTGATACCACGCTTTGTGGATCTCATTTTAATCGAACTATGCCTATCTGGAATTCTATATTGATGGAGGGTGCGATCAATCGCACTAATTATTTCTAAAAACCAACAAAAACCTGTCCTGAGCAAAGCCTGCCCTGAGCGAAGCCGAATGGGTCGAATGGATCAACCACAATTATTTGGACAGAAGTACTTTCACCATATCTTCCAGGTTCCCAAGCCGTTCATGGACCTGAAGCAAATTTACCGATTTGGCGCGTATGTAAAGAAAAACTGAGCAGACAGCGGCAATCATGATAGTAAACGGCAAGGCTGTTTCTAATGCCATAATAGCGATGTTCACAGACTCTTCCATAGCCGAATCAACTATTCGTCCTCGTAGAGAATGAAGAATAGATCTTACTAAAAACATATAAAACCCCAGGATGAGAAGGGATGTGATCCAAAAGAATCCGGTAAGAAGCTTTGCGGCCGTGAACCTTCTTTTTTCGCGCTTTATTAAATCCTGGATTCCTTTAAGTTGTCGATCAGAAACCTTGTTTTGATTGATCCCATTGGCTTGCATGATTTTATCTTGAATATCATTCATTGTTCTATACCTCCATCTTTTTTCTTAATTCCTGTTTTGCATAGTGGATACGTGACCGTACCGTTCCAACGCTGCATCCCATGATATCTGATATCTCCTGGTAGTTCATGTCTTCAAAAAAGCGTAATACAATGGCTTCCTTTTGTTCCGGCGATAGCGTTATCAAAACTCTGTGTAATTTGTTAATATCATCAAAAAACCAGCTTTCACGATTATCATCGATTAAAACCGATTCGTCATGCCGTTCTACAAAGACGTACCGGCTCTCATCTCTTAACACTTGAATGGCCCGGTTTCTTGCAATACGATAGAGCCAGACAGAAAATGCTGATGCGTCACGAAGTGTGTTAATTTTTTTATAGGCTCTCAACCAGACTTCCTGGAGCACATCGTCCGAACGGTCTGCGTCTTCGAGCAAGCGGCGGATATAGTAAAGCAAACGCCCGTTATAGTGATCCACCAGTTTCATGAACGCGTCATCTTCCCCTAACTGGGCTTGAATGACATATATGCGATCATCGATTCGTTCCTTTTTTGTCATGGCTCTATAATAAGGACACTCCAATGAAAGAAAAGTTCAAATCATAATTGCCATTTAATTAAATTCACGCAGATCCATCACAATAATATTGTCATCCTCGCATGTCCTAAGCGGGGACCCAGCTTTTTTAACCAATTCTCAAAGTCCACTCAATCCCAGACTGTAGGATGGGCTTTAGCCCATGCTGTCCCTTGTCATTACCTCGTAGGGGCAATCCCATGTGGTTGCCCTTATTTGCCTCCCAATTCTATAATATCAAATCCAACTCAAAACTAATTTACGAGGTCATCCCGACCGAAGTGGAGGGATCTGGTACACAACATTACATGTGTACACGTCTAAAAAGAAAAGCCAACGAATTTGAAATCCTCTCCTCAAACCTAACTCAAAACTAAAAACTCAAAACTAATTTACGATGTTAGCTTACTTGTTTCTCTGTCGGGGATCGGGGGATTCACGCTATACGCAAGCCGCCTCCGACAATAATCCAAAACGCATTGACAGGCTATTCCCCTTTTTCCATCGGGTACACAAGGCCCCATTGCTCGCGAATAGTGTCCATGGTTCTCATGATGGCGGCACTCGTGTCCAATGGTAAAATACGGCTTTCGAGCCAGCCGTTACGCAAACATCTCATAACTTCTGCCGCCTCGTAGTTGTAACCGTTGCCCACACCCTCGAACTTGAATTCTCTCTCTTCTTCCTGAGAGGTTTTCACAATGATTCTCTCTGGTTGCCAGAACGTGTGAGGTATTTTGATATACCCGTCAGTACCGTAAATGGCGGCCTCTTGCCTGGTCTCTGTGCGAATCGCTGAAGTCAGTACAGCCAAAGCGCCATTGTCATACCCGAGTATCACGGAAGATTGCTCATCAACACCCGTCTCGCCAAGGTGCGCCATCCCGCTTATACGGGTAGGTTCTCGTTGATAGACCATCTGTGCTAATGCAATATTGTAAACGCCGACATCAAGC
>CAZWME010000631.1:0-3737 GCA_964634515.1 uncultured Pirellulales bacterium
GGGTACGCTCGGCAGGCTGATTATAAACGGCAAAAAGGAAATAAGAATACACGGCCAACAGCACCAGGTAAAAGCGAGAATTACCCGGATAAACGGATTTTCAGCCCACGCTGACAGGAACGAACTCTTTAACTGGCTAAAAAAGCTCAAAAAACCGCCCCGTAAAGTTTTCGTCGTACACGGTGAAACAAAAAGCGCACACGCATTCGGCGATTACATTAGGGAAAAAACAGGCTGGCAGGTAGTTGTACCGGCATATAAGGATGAGATTGTTCTTGATTAGTCACCTCGAAGCTTACGGAGAATGTCCCAATATGCCCCCCGCTGACCTTGTGTGATTGCTTCAGCCAGTTCCACGTTATCATTGTAATTGTGGTCCTTCGATTGACGTTTAACCGTTTCCGGTTCTGCCGGTTCAAAAAATCTTTTGTCACCGGCAATGAAATCTTTTACGAGCCTGGCCGGTTGCTGGCCTAAAGCTTCCGATATATAAAAAGTCGGCTGGAAAAGATCGACAGGCCCGCAATAATTTCGATGGATATTAGGATTAGTCTCCGCCGGACCTTCGTTCGACAGAACGTTGGCCATTTGAGTACCCGGATAAACTCTGATACCAAGTGATGCACCGGCGCAATCAGGGTCAATCTGCTTAATAAATTCGACCGTCTGTGAAACCGTTTCCGGCGTTTCACCCGGCCCGCCGAGAAGCAAATCTATCATAACATTTATATTATTATCGCGGCATAAGCGCACCGCTAAAGCAAGATCGTCTTTATTGTGAGGCTGACGATAAGTCTTCAGCATCGAAGGACTCGCCGAATCCCCCGTAAAGTTAATACCTATACAACCAGCTTTTCTCATAGCTTTAGCAAGCTCAGCATCGAAAGGCACAACCGCCATATATGTGTACCAGCTCAGGCTTTTACCAATCGAGCGCCGATTAAACTCTTCACAGACTGCATACGCGTGCTTTCGAGGAATGTTAAATTCAGCGTCGCACAAGTGCAATACCTCAATTCCCTGGGCTATGAGGGACTGGGCTTCATCAGCAACTTCTGAAGGCTCGCGGAGTCTGATTGCTGTACCCTTGGACAAATGGTCGGCACAATAAATACATCCACGGTTACAGCCGCGCTTTGTCTCAAGACCACATTGCCCACCCTTCTTAAAGTAAGCAGGATTATCGATTTGGTCGCGATTTGTCGGCAAAGAAAGCGGCTTAGGCCAGCTTGGCCGATTGCTGTAAATATCACCATCAGCTCGCCAAATTAATCCATCGACACGTTCAAACCGTTTCGATTGCTGTAGTTCGCCGGCAAGTGACACTATCGCCTGCTCACCATCGCCGCGAATCCCGAAATCCGCACCGGTATATTCCACAATACGCCGGGCAAAGATGGAAAAACCGACTCCACCGATTACGATTGGAGCATCGGTCATTTTGCGTATTTTACTTATAGTCTCAGCCAGATCAGGAACAAAGCATCGGGCGCTCGGCCAAAAACAATCATCCGTATTGCGAAAAGAAAGCCCCACCAACTCAGGGCTATGCGAAGCAAAATATCCCTCAAGCATTTTCAACGGATCATCAGACAGGCATAAATCAACTATCTCAACATCAATCCCGGCTTTTCTGACACTCGCAGAAATATAGTCCAATCCAATAGGACCAATTGGAGGAAACATTCTGTTTGTATTAATCAGTGTCAACATGTATCTAAAATCATGCGCTTTTTTAAGGTGTGATCAGGCAGTTCACTGTTTTTCTTGTTTTTCTCTCTTTTTCTGAGAAAAGTGACTCAGCAGTATTCCTATCTCAAACAGGGCATAAAGCGGTATAGCCAGGGTCACCTGAGAGATTACATCCGGCGGAGTGGCCATGGCCGCTACTACAAATATACCAAGCAGAACAAATTTTCTTGACCTGCGTAAGCCATCGATTGAAACCAAACCGGTTTTAGTTAGGAAAAATATCGCTATTGGTGTTTGAAAAGCCACACCGAAAATCAGCATGAGCATCGTGATGAATGAAATATAGTCGGCAAATGTAAAATTGGACCTCGCGCCAAGCACGCCTTCATTGAACTTCACAAGAAACTTAAGCGTTAGCGGCGCTACAATAAGAACGAAAAACAATGCACCCGTAACGAATAATGCTGCGGAAAATGGCACGGCTGTGTGAACGTATTTTTTTTCATGTGGGTAAAGCCCTGCGGCTACGAACATCCATATATGATAGAAAACCCAGGGAGACGACAGGAGAAGGCCGGAGATTAAAGCGATTTTGATATAACTGATTATGCCGTCAGCCGGGCGCAGTATTTGAAGGCGACGTGAAGGAGTTTCCTGATCTGATGATGGGTTCTTCGAAGTAAAGTTAGGATCATTACTTAATGCGACAAGGACCTCTGTACAAAACATAGAAACGAATTTCTCGGTGTCCTGATCAACGTCTGGGGTGTTTGGATCATCGGCTAATTTCTGATTTATACCGTTAAAAAGATTTTCTATGAGTTCTATTGTTTTGTCTTTTGTTGGGGATTTGGCGTCTTCGGTCTTATATAATTCGCGATATGGCTTTTCAACGAATTTGATTATTTGCGAGCCGAAAAAGAGACAAATTACCGCTCCGATGAGCAGGCCGCTAAAAGCAAGAATCAAACGCCCGCGCAGCTCCTCAAGGTGGTCGCCCAGACTCATTGTGCTATCGAGGGGGTCTTTTTTTTTCTTCTTCTTTTTGTTTTTGCCCATTATACAGACAAGTGAGGAGTCCGAGATGGTCTATATCTGAGACGGGTTAGCTCATAGCGTCATCAGACTCATCGATACCGGCGGCGCTTTTGGCTTCTTTGGCCACTTCATTGCCCATTTCCTTGACGTCATTGACTAACTCATCCTTGGTTTCTTCTACTTCGTGAACCCCCTTCTTAAACTCCGTCATACTCTTACCCAGACCCCGGGCAATCTCGGGCAGCCGTCTGCCGAATAGAAGCACCGCGATAACAAGAATAATGATAAGCTCAAACGGACCAGGCGTCCAAAACGCCAAATATTGCATATATTCAGTCATATATTAATCTCCTAATTTATCTTCACAGTATTATAGCATCATCTGAGTTGTTTTGTCAACAATAACGAGAAACTTATTTCCTTTGACACAAAATTCATTAAAAAATATAATGTATCTTATTATCAGGGTCAAGTATATAGTTTTAAAAGGAGTCGGCCATGAGTTCGGTTTCCGGCCGAGATAGACATCTCGAATCTGTCATAAGTATCTTTATATTATCGACCCTTTTTCTTATTGGGCTGGGGATTTTCATAAAGCAGTTTGACGCTGATATGGGTCGTTTCGGCATTGATACAACCAGTGCAGGCCCATTATTGGTACAAGCGGAATATAATACACAAGAACTGTCTTTAGATGCTCTGATACCTGACGGCTTTAAAAAGCTTTCAGATTCTCAAACGTATGTTCCTGAAAATCTTTACGAAAAGATTAACGGCAAAGCCCCTCTTTACACCGAATCCGGCTTTGAAAAGTTATTTACCCAGCGATTTATAAATAAAGACGATGAAAGCCTCTGGTTGGAGCTTTTCGTTTTTGATATGGCCGCTCTGAGAAATGCCTTTTCTGTCTATAGTGTGCAAAAAAGGGCCGATGCCCAAATGCTCACTCTTACTGCACCTGCTCCCTTTTATAAAACCAGCAATGGCGCGTATTTTGTGCACGGCAG
>CAZWME010000632.1:0-3733 GCA_964634515.1 uncultured Pirellulales bacterium
TAAAATCGAAAAGTAATTCATGAGGATAGTAACCGGTGTTCTCAGCTCATGGGAAACAATCGAAAAAAAAGAGTTGCACATTCGCTCGGCGGCCACTTTTTCGGTCTGATCAAAGAAAATGATAACCTTTCCAATGACGGCCGCATTCCCATCAAGAAAGTCCGAAACACCCACCAGAAAATACCGTACATCCTTGCCGCCGTTCCGGATGGAAATTGAATTCGCACGTGAAAAAGAGGCGTTGTCCTGCCTGACCAAAGGCATAAGCTGGTTGATTACCCGTTTGTCTTTCAGGGCAGGCTCAAGCCTTTCACCGATACATGCACCGAACCTGAGGTTCAAGATCTCTTGGGCCTGATTATTCATCATCACCACGTTCTCTTCGTTGTCAACTGCAAGAAGTCCTTCCTTCATGCTGTTCAAGATGGCGTCAAGGCGCCTGTCTTTGTCCAACATGATGGTTAGAGCTTCCTCCAATTCCTTGGTACGGCTTTTAACCTTTTGCTCCAATGTAGCCAAATACTTGATTTTTTCTTGTTTTAATTCCACCGTTTCCAAAGCTTTTTTGATCTGGTTATTCAAATCCTCAAGATCAAAAGGTTTGGTGATATAATTAAACACGCCCAATTTCATTGCCCTTTTTGCCGTTTCGATATCTTTTTTCGCCGTGACTATTAATACTTCCTGGGGCTTGCCCCTGATTTCCAGCCTTTCGAGCAGTTCAATACCGTTCATTCCGGGCATATTGATATCCAGAAGAAAGAGATCGTAGACTGTTTGTCTTGCCATTTCAAGAGCCCTGTATCCCGAATCAGCACCTTGCGCATTGTATCCCCAGCTTAACAGCTTTTCCAAAATCACCTGCCTGACCGAATCGTTGTCATCGACAACAAGGATATTATTTGTTTGATTGTCCATATTTACTTATTTTCCTGCATTTTGTGTTATTATATTCGCAATGGTTTTGGTCAGCTCTTCCATTCGAAACGGCTTTTGAATCAAGCACTTTACACCCGCATCAATAACCTTCTTTATTTCCGCATTCATACTGAATCCTGAAGACACCAGAACGGGAACGGTATCGCTGATTTCCTTCAAGCGTTTATAGCAATCATAGCCGCTAATGTTCGGCATAACTATGTCGAGAATAATCAGATCGAGGTTCTGCCAATTTTCGCCGAAGTATTCGATTGCCTCCATGCCGTCTCTGCAGCAGGTTACCTGATAGCCAAGTTCCGTAAGGATTTCATAACCGATCTCCCGGATTGCGGGTTCATCATCGACGAGTAGAAGGTGGCCGGAGCCTTTTACTTTTTCAGCAACAGGTTTTTTTGCGGATGCTTCCGCTTTTTCAATAGCCGGAAGATAGACTTTGAATGTTGTTCCTTTTCCCACAACGCTGTAAACGTTAATGAATCCTTTGTTTTGCTTTATAAATCCGTACACATTGGCCATCCCCAGACCTGTTCCTTTACCGACCTCCTTTGTCGTAAAAAAGGGCTCGAAAAGGTGTTTCTGAGTTTCTTCGTTCATGCCGGTTCCTGTGTCGCTTACACAAATCTGTATGTATTTTCCCGGCATGCACTCAAATGATTGCTGCGTGCAGTATGCTTGATCCAGCAAAACATGCTCGGTTTCAAACACCAGGGTGCCTCCGTTCGGCATGGCGTCCCGGGCGTTAATTCCTGTATTCAGTAAAGCATTTTCAAGCTGACTCTCATCAACATTTATACTATCCGGCTCTGCCCGGTATCTCCGTTCAATTATAATGCGCTTGTCGATAGAATGCCTCAGTAAATCAACTACAGAATCTATGACGGAATGAACATTTACCCTGGTTGTTACATAGTGTCCCTTGCGTGCAAACGCAAGAAGCTGCTTGGTAAGATTACCGCCCGTTAGACTTGTTTCGATAATCTTTTGAGCGAACTTTTGTAAATCCTTGTCTTCCGGAAATCTGGATTTTATTATATCTCCATACCCTGCAATAGCCATAAGCAGATTGTTGAAATCGTGAGCCACACCCCCTGCCAGTTGCCCGATCGCTTCCATTTTCTGGACTTGAAAAAATTGGCCTTGCAGCTTCTTTATTTCGGTGATGTCCGAATGGACAGAGATAATTGTCTTTCCAAACATTGGATGGTCAAACAAAGACACATTCGCATAACACCAGAAATGGGTGCCGTCTTTTTTGATGTTTTCCACTTCCCCGTGCCATTCTCCTGTTTCTACCAGGATAGCAATGATCTTTTCCTTTATTTCTTTTGGAGTTTTATTGGTCGTGGCATTGACAATTGATACTTCCAGACCGATCATTTCATCAGCGTCATAACCGAACATCATCTCGAATTCCCGGTTGGTATATTTGATTATTCCGTCATCAAGCCCTATAAGGTAAATACCTTCGACGATATTTTTCATGATCACACTATGAAGTTGCATTTCCTCCTCAGCCTGCTTGCGCTCGGTGATGTCACTCATAATACCGTGGACGCCGGTTAATAGGCCATCTTTGACTATCATGGAACTCGAAGCCCTGATCCATCTGATGGTTTTGTCCTTGATCGTGATCCGGAATTCCCCGGTGTTTTTCCCTTCAGACATGGTCTGCTGCATTTTGGCCATATATTCTTCCCGATCCTGCGGATCAATAAAATCGGATAAGCTCCGGCCCGTCACTTCCTCAGACGTGTAACTGGTTATTTTCTCTATCGCGGAGGATATGTATTTCACTGTCCCCCGTGCATCCACGGAATAGACCACATCGTTCAAGTTCTCAACCAGCATGCGGTATTTTTCCTCGCTCTCCCTTAGCGCCTCCTCTGCATTCTTGCGCTCGGTGATATCGCGCTCGACCGAAATGGCAAATGTCTTTGAACCGACGTGCATCTCCGATACCGAGCACTCGAAATCCCGGGTCGTACCGTCCTTGCACCGGTGCCTTGCTTCGAATATCTTCCCCGTTCCGGAAAGAACATTTTGCCGTCTCTTACGGACTAATTTGGAAGCATCGGGCGCAGTCTCTAAGAAAGACACCGGCCGGCCTATCAACTCGTCACGTTCGTATCCGAGGAGTCTTAAGGTCGCGCTGTTTACTTCCCGGATTACGGGCCGGCTTTCAGGCATGATCTCCATTTGAATTATGATGTCCGCCGCATGCTCGAAGAGGATTCGATACCTTGCCTCACTCTGCTGCTGCGCCTCTTCAGCCCGCTTGCGCGACAGAGCAATGCCTATGCTTGCGCTCAGCCTCTCAAAGAAACGAATCATATCAAGCGTAAACCGGTCGGGCCTGCGGTCGTTAAACTGTATGAGACCGATGATTTCTTTTCCCGAATGAAGTGGGATGAGCGCAACTGATTCGTACCCTTCACCGTTACAGCGGTTGCGCGTACACGACTGGAGCTCTTTTTCCGTAGTTGCGGCAAGCAGCTTTGTGGTGTTGTTGGACCAGAAGCTTCCTCCCTTGGTAAAGAAGGGGTATGCAGTATCAGTCCTGCCGCAGATGATATTCCCGCACATGCATTCCAGCACGGGATTTCCACTTTTATCGCGTACAACCCGACCCGATGCGTCACGCTCGCACAGGAACCGCTCGGCAAGAACGAAATCCTCGGGGAAACCGTTTGTTTTATAATAGGGAAAATCGTCACCATCGCGTAAGCGGATGCCTACGGCCTCAAATTCCATATTCTTCTTAATAAGCCGCAGAATATTGCGGATTGCGTCCGTG
>CAZWME010000633.1:0-3731 GCA_964634515.1 uncultured Pirellulales bacterium
CTTTTCATAATTGTTCTCCTTATATTTGGCGCCGTTGCGCCTGATTTTTGTTTTTCAAATTTGTCCAGCGCCTGCAGGACGTTGCCAAGAATTCTTTCGTGCGTTTCGGCGCCGGCTTTGTAACGCAGTTTCTTAATTAGCTTGTCTATATTTTCTGCTGGTCTCATTTTTTTACCTCGTCGTCCAGGATTGACCGCAGCTTATCTAATCCGTACCGGTACCTGCTTTGGGCTGTCTTGGTGGAAATGTTCTGCAATCTGGCTATTGCCTTAAACCTCATTTCGCCATGCAACCGAAGCACTATCGCCTCGCGCTGCTCATACGGAAGCTCAGCCACCGCACAGCTTAGTTTTTGAAGCTGCTCACTGTGTACGACCAATTGAACCGGACTTTTTATGTCCGTTGTCGCTTGCTCTGCCTGATTAACCGTTAAGGTCTGTCGGCGCCTGTTCTTTCGAATATAATCACGAGACCGGTTTACCACACAGGTTGCCAAATAGCCTTTTAGACTTCCCCGAAGATGAAACTTTTGCACGGACTGCACGAATGAGATAAAAACATCCTGGACAACATCTTCGGCATCCGCTTTATCAATCAGGAGATTGGCCGCCAACGTCAGCAGAGAGTCGGCATACTTTTCATAGATAAGCCGGAAGGCTTCTCTATTGCCACGCTTGAATCTCCACAAAAGTAATTTGTCTTCGAGCATCTAAAATCCACTTATCTGATATCAGAACAATCGATTGTCATTAATATAACGTTTGATTGATAGATTTTGCTCTAAACAAATTAAATTAATTTTTCCCGCTAAATTTAAAAAAACGGAAAGACCGGGCTGAATTAGCCCGGCCTTTTTGGTAGATATTAATCTTGGTGGATAAATTTACTTCGGCAAATCTCCGGCAGCTACGTCCTTTACACTCAAAATAAAAGCTTCTTTAGAATCCCATATCATCTAAAGATGGAATCCGTCTTGCCTGTCCTGCAACAAGTCACCGGCGAGAAAATTCTTCCGCACTGACATTTCGAATGACGATATCCCGTTCGATTACAGAATTTACTTTCCCCGTCGGCGCAGGCAAAGTCACTTCAGACACGACAAGCTCATACATGGTAACCTTTTTGACCCAGTTTGTTGAAAGGTCTATATAAATATCGCCCTTGTAGTGCGAACTTCCTACGGTCTTTATTTCCATATCCGGCATAGGCTTGACAAACATCTTGAACGAGCTTTCTCCGGAATCAAATCCCACCATAGCACAGGCAGCCCCGGCCACACGGCTGAGGCCCTTAAGCTCCATCGTCACCTCGCCGTTTTTAAAGGTTGAGCCCTTGGCTATGCTGCTTCCCAAATTTACAGGAGCCTCAGTGTTCGCCGCCGCGTGCACAATCCTTTGGCCGATGTTTTTCAAATCCTGGATACCATTACCGCCTTCTATCCGCTCGGCGAAGATGTCACAGAAACTATGAAAGTCGATGAACGCATTATATACATGATATGATTTGTCAGGAGGTAGTGCTTTGCCGGAGGCGTCCACAAGATTCGCGAACTGGGCGTGATCGATGCCCAGGGTCTGTCCTTTATCATCGATACCCGTAGGGGGAATCTTGAAAACATAAGTCCAGTTCTTCATCGCAGGAACCTCAACCTCCGGCTCATCACCCAATTGCACCGTGAATCTGGAACATGTCCACTGGTCACCTTTCGTGCCGGCAGTCTTTGCGGGCACACATTTCAAACGTAGCCTGAAGACGTCGGTACTGACACGCTTGCCGTCAAGAGCATAAGTAAGCAGCTTCGATTCCATCAGGAAGTACTGGGCTTGCTGCGAACGTTCACCTCCGAGGTTAAAGGTCTGCCTCAAAATCGCGTCGTTTTTAACGGTCGCACCGGCTGTAAGCACCGGCGCTATACCGCATACCATCATCAAACTTAATAACATCAGCATTGTTTTATTTTTCATTGTTCCGATCTCCAAAAACTTAAATAATCATTACAAATTCGTGCTTAATTCTTAAAAGGCCGGGCTCAATAGGCCCGGCCTTTGTAGTAGAAACCAATGTTGGTAATTACTTCGGCAAATCTCCGGCTGCTACGTCTTTAACACTCAAATCGCCGTAGATTACGCGGTACGTATCTGAGCCATCGGGCAGGTACCAGAATACTGCCTTGTCGGCTTCGCCGACTTTTACGCCGCTGCCAGCATATTGCCTGTCTTTAAGTGTCATGTGGAACAACATTCCCTTGCCCAGTGACATTCCCTTTTGCGTCCCTTCTTCGGCTGAAGTTATAGTTTCAGCAAGCTTTGCTTCGACCTGAGGAAGAATTTTCGTTAATTCCGTCATGCCTATAGTTTCCGGGAAATTGCCATCCATCAGATCTTCCGCCCAGAAGCGTAAGCAATCAACGAGGTCCTGCTCTGTGGGTGTGCCCATGTCGAATTCTCCGCCCTTACTCTCGACCTGATTATATCCATCCGGCACATCCATGCTGACCTGTGACTCCAAGTCTTCTACAGGAATATTAAACTGGAAGTTTTTGTAAACCACAGACAGTCCTGGTTCATTACCTTCGATGCGGACAGGCAGGCCTGTTTCAGCATTGGCCCAGATCGTGAGGTTTCTGGCGAAAAAGCCAACACATTTTTGTCCGTCAATTTCTTTTTCACCGATTTTTTCGGCTTCAATATCAGGATTGTTCTGGATGTCGGTAATAATATCCAGCAGGAAAGTCACGTAGTTTTGCGTTATATCCTGAACATGGCCTTGTATATCTGAATATACCGCTATATTTCCCTCGGTATGGAGTGTGAGCATCTTCGCATTGTCCATGTCAAAAATGTTTACTACATGCTCCTGGGTGGAAACAACCCTTCTGATTCGCTTATCGACAATTGTATCATGGATGACAGGGTCTGTGTCTTCATCGACGCCAGAGCCACCTATGTTGACAACAATGTCCAGAATCATAGTCCGTGCAGTGAGGATAGGCTCGATTACATCGGCAAAAGTGATGGATGGCGCCGAAATATAATGGATGCCAAGGAGGGCAACGATGATTACCGCGGCCGCTACTGCTACTCTTGTAACTGGGTTTTTCATAATAAGTCTCCTTAGTTTGAGGCCTTCGGTAGCTTTTTCGGCAGCTTTGAGCCTCACCTTCTGTTCTCTGATAATACGGTTTAAGACCCCATTTTCGAGGTCACTCTGGGTCGCTGCCTTGCCATTACTGACTAAGCGCTCCTGCAGGTTTGTTAGCTGCTTTACCTCGGCCTGACATGAGTGGCAGTCTTTCAGATGTTCTGTGACTGCTTGTTTTTGGTCTTCGGCTAACAGTCCTTCAAGATATGCAACCAAAATTTCTTTACATTCTGTACATTTCATTTTTGCACCTCACAATTCTCTGTTTCAGTTGGCTGCTGTAACGACTTACGCAACATAGCATAAGCACGCGACAATGTTTTAGTTACCGTGCCCAGTGGTAAATCGAGCTGCTGGGCTACCTCAGAGCATGACCGGCCGCCGTAATATCGCAGCAGAACAACCCTGCGGTAGCTTTCCGGCAGCTCGGCAATTGCCGCCTCGAGCCCGTAATCCTGAGACAATTCCGGGCCGGCGGCTTCCGCTGAGAACGAACGGATAACTTCCCGCTGTTGGTGGAGCGTCTCTTTTCTGCGATGTTCTTTCGCTACCCGGTCGGCGATTCCAAGCAACCAGGAAAAGAACGAACC
>CAZWME010000634.1:0-3724 GCA_964634515.1 uncultured Pirellulales bacterium
AAGCCGGTTGCGGGAGGCCTGCTCCCATCTCTGACATAGCTTGCTGCGGCACACTAACATCAATCTCCACTTGTTACCCGAAGGCCATGTTGGCCTCGGGTTATGGATTACCCGTGCCGGGCGAGCCGCCTACGTTGTTGCTGGCCCGCCAGTTTGAGGCATAACTTAAGGAACCATCGCCTTGTTCGACCAACGCCGACGCCAGCGGCACCAGAGAGTGGCCCTGCCCGTCGGCGAGAGGTGGCCAGCTATCACCATCATTGTATTCGAACTCCGCGATCGTGCCGTTCCAGTAATCGACTAATGCTATGCGTTCACCCCCATTTGAAAGTCTACCCGAGTATTCTCCGGCAATGATGGTAGAAAGAGCCTGACCGTAGCGCAACTCGAAGGCCGATTTGTTGCTTACGACAAGGACAAACTGTCCCGGCCCGATGTGGGTGACAGCGCTGTCGTTGAAGTCAAATACGATCCCGTCGACAAAAGAGACATGCGTCAAAGCAAGGGTGCTGTTGCCGGTGTTTTTCAGCTCGATGAACTCATAGTTATCGTTGTCTGAGCCGTCCAGCGGATCCGCCGGATTGTACATCAGCTCTGTAATACGTAGATCGGCCACCGCACCCTGCAACACCGGTTCACCAGCTACGAACTGTACCGGCTCTGACCAGTGACTCCAACGGCCGGTATTGTCCTTCATCCGGCATCGGACGCGATAGCTTCGACCGGGACTGAGAACACCGGCGGGAATGCCCACGGAGGTCTCTTGATGATCGGTTATCTCTTTGCTTTCCCAGATGGCTTCAACTTCGTATTTGCCGGGGCCTCGATCGGATAGTGGAGTTGTATCCTCTTGTGAATCGGCGTCGACTTCGCCAATACGCCATTTCATCGCTGCGAATGTATGACTGCCCTGCGGATCGCTGAATGGGCTTGTCTTAAACGTCAGCTCGTTGATCGGATAATCCACGGGACATGTCGATGTGACTATTGGCGTATGGGGAATATCGTTGTCGGAGGCTATTGAAACGATCCTATTGTAGCTCCATCCCCCGGCGCTGACGAAGTCTCTCATCCGCTGGACCATACCGGTAAAATCACCGGTAGGAGAATTCTGGTAGTAGGTACCGGGGTGCGCGGTTCGGGGATGATGATCCCACATGGCCCGGTCAGCATCGACAAAAGAAGGACCCCCGGTTGGATCCGAAATGAGGGCGGCGCATTCATCTATAAGCTGCACACACTGGTCGCCATTGAGAAGGAGATCGCTCAGGCCGCGAACGCGGTTCTGGAAGGCAATGATACAATCTGGAAACCGGTGGTACGTCGCCGGATTCGTTACGCGGTGGCCCTGGAAGAGCCATGAATCCAACACCTGTTTCCAATATTCATCATCGTGCGTGTATATGTCCGTATCCCAGGTGTGATCGAAATCCCAGGGGAGTATCCACCAGCGATCGGTTTCGGGATTGTGGTAGTAAAAGCAGTTCCAACGGTCCGTCAGGTCATAGTGATGGACGGCGTCACAGATTGCCCGGTAGCTGTAGTAGACCTCCAGGTTGGTGTTACGCTGCCACCATTGTCGATCGGAAGGATACTGCCGATATGCTTCGCAAAACGCGATGACATCACTATGGTCGGTGACCTGGGTGGGCCCCTGGTTGTTCTTGTTGCCGCTGCTGCCGCTACAGGCGAAGTACATCTTGTACAGGTTACCGTCCAGCAGGCCGTTCGCTTTGAGAAAGCGGCCATCGGGTTGTTCTATGGCCAAATAGAGGCCCCAGAAGTCGCCCTCATACTGGTCGTTGGGATTGGCCTCCTGAAGGCCATCAATCACCCGGAAGTGCAGCCAATTCATATTGGATACGGGCACGGATGCCATGGCGAACAGTCTTGACGTGACTGCTTCATACATGCCGTGCTCACCACGGTTGCGCGTATTAGCAAACTGGAAGCAGGCCGAGAAGTTCAGCTTGTCCCATTTCTCCTTATACTTCCTGCCATAGTTGTCGCGAGCCTGAAAGTAGTGGCCCCGGTTGAAATCGAACTTCCAGCGGTTTTTGCCGAACTCATACGTTGCCCAGCCCCCACGCGCGCGATAGCGGATATGGTCGTAGACCTCACCATCGTAAACGAGTGTGCCGGTCCATTTGTAGAGGCTTGCTTCGGGATTGCACCTCGCATCGGGAATAGGTACAAACTGACACTCGTGGACGTCCTCAGCCCTGCTGATTAAGTGGTACACCGGCAGGCTACGCATGACCTCAGTGCCGTATTCGACCACAGACCTACCCGAACGAACGGCACATTTCCATGCAGGAACACCGTCGTAAACAAAGTAGGCAAAGTTCGGCTGTGGATCATCGGCATACGGCACGAGAAGGCTGTTCCCCAGACTGTCCGTCACCTTGATGCAGTAGCGGACAAGGCGACGATGGATTTGCAATGACCCCGGAAGCTGCACTGTATAGATGTCATCGTTTATGCTCAGATCACCGTTGAGTCCATCATCATGCATCTCAACGGCGATCCATCTTTCGTAGAGTCGCGTGTGCTCGCGGCTGAAATAATTGCCGGGATTCACCAACTGGTACAGCAAAGTGACGCTGTTCACCCCGTCGGAGTCGGTGACCTTCGCCGTGACGGTCATAATGTCGCCGGACCTTGGTTGTTTGGGTGAGTGTCTCACCTGCCTGATGTGAGGCGGGATGTTGTCGGCGAAGATACCGCTGTTCTCGGCGGCCGGCGTTGGGGCGGCAGAGCGCCAACTACCCGCAAGATCATTATCGAACAGAGGATTTACCAACTGCATTGAGTACCCGGTGCCGGGTAGGTCTTCGGGCACGGAATCGCCGACCGTGGGCCAGGGAAAGCCAAGCTGATAATCAACCTCATCCATCACTGTGCAGTCGGCATTGCAGAGAACAATCCGCTCGCCATCGTTGTTCAGTTTACCCCCGTAAGCTCCGAATACGGTATGCTTGGGCAGGGGGAAAGCCCTCGAATCCCATTTGGTGTAGATATCGCTCGGGTTCTGACAAACGATAACGTAGCCGTTTGCAGGCAGAATTGCACCTTTGTCAAAAGTATAGAAGATGCCGTCGCTAAAATGCCAGCCGGACAAATCAACAGCCTGCCCGCTGGTATTGTGCAGCTCCACGTATTCTACCAACTCCGTTTTCACATCCGGATCCGAATGGATCTCGTTGATTACGACTTCTGCGCTGCATGCCTCGCAGAACAACAGTCCTACAAGCATCGTCAGGGTTGGGAATACAAGAGTGTATCGACTAATATGCCTGGTCTCGGACATGACTTTATTGTCAAAGCTCACGGGTATTTCAACAGTTTCGGGCAACACACTTGACATCAAATTCCCTGGGTTTTATTCCCAGTCTATATTAACTAATATTTTCCGGGTAGACTCTTAAACAACATAATTTTCTCATTACAATATCAATGATCTTACCGAAATTAATTCTTCCCTGCCAATCTACTGCATTTTCCGATCACCATAATACACGAATTGGCGTGCAATTTCAACCTGTTTTTGAAC
Source organism: uncultured Pirellulales bacterium (assembly GCA_964634515.1). Taxonomy (GTDB): domain Bacteria; phylum Planctomycetota; class Phycisphaerae; order Sedimentisphaerales; family Anaerobacaceae; genus NIOZ-UU13. The sequence goes on from CAZWME010000634.1 coordinate 3,554, forward strand.
ATCTGCAACTCAGAACCTGCCCTCCTTCGCTCACTAACACTCTTGATTTCCAAGGGCGAGTAGACCGAGGGAATTTCACCCTCGGCCCCTCCGAGAACCGGACGTGAGCCTCTCGACTCATCCGGCTCCTATCATTCAAACCATATGTCACCATATGGTTCTGCTACCTCC
>CAZWME010000635.1:0-2786 GCA_964634515.1 uncultured Pirellulales bacterium
TTTTTTTAAACATTTTTGTAAATATGGGTGATTTGGGCAATTTATCCTTGACATTTGAGCTGAAAAATGATACACTTGGTAATAATTTAACGCGGAAATAAGAAGGAAGATATGTGCAAGCGAGGGGGTTCCAGCAAATATCAATATTGGGGTGGAAATCCAGATTTTTATAGGTCCCTTCTCAGACCGGCACTAAAGTGGACGTAATAATCAACAACGAGGAAAATTTGTTTATCCGGCTAAACGTGTAGTCAAGGCTGTCAGCCCGGGCTATAGAAATTTTAACAGCTCCGAAAGGCCAAGAAACTGGTCTTTCTGAGAGCAAGAATTAAGAGGGGGAATATGAAAATGGCAAAGAAATGTATCATTGCACTGGCAGTTGCAGCTCTGATGGTTACCAGTGCCCAGGCGGGAGCACCGGCACCGGGCGGTTCGATCAAAAGAGATGGCGACTGGCCCTGGAGCTACAAAGCAATAGACCTCTGCACAATGCCCGTGTATATGGACGTAGGTCATTATGTACAACTGAAGGAGTGCCACAAGCGCGAGATTAAGCTTGTACAGGTAGATTGCAGCAGTATCGGCAAGGACAGCGGCGACTTCCCGTGCTACTCAGACTGCGAAGATATTGAAGTCAGAGCCAACTTCCCGGCAATCTTCGGCGCCTCGCTATCCAAGATTGGGCCCATCCTTCAAGACACAAGTGTGTACTGGAAAGATGATCTCAACCAGATCAGCGGCTCAACAGGTGACTGGGAAAAATTGACAATTTGCCTCGATGCATGGAATGCTGAGATCTGGAGGGCTGCCGAACCGGCTGAAAATGCGTTGGTTGGCGAGCTTACGATAAACGTAAAGCCCCCGGATGGACCGTAATCAGCAGGACAGCCTCATTATAGAGGCTTTAATAGGCCTTGTCTCAAACGTCCGTAATGTCAAAAAGCATGTTAATATAGGAAGGGGCAAACGTAAAATCTGCCCCTCCTGTTTTTTTGAAAACAATTTTGTCAATATGGGATATTTGGGCAAATTATACTTGACATTCAAACAGGAAAGTGATAGACTTGGTATTAATTAAATATGGGCGAAGGAAGGACGATAAGCATAAATGTAGTTATCGAGCAAAAGGGACTCTTACAAGTTTAGATTGGCGGTCGTTATTGGGATTGGGAAAGGAATTATAAAAAGTAAAGATAACAAATAGCCGAAAAGGTAAAAGCCGCGATATTGGTATAAATATCCCTGATATCGACCACAGAAAACAAATTAAATATGCAAGACATAGAATCGTAAGAACACAAGTAACTTTGGAACTATACGTATTCTACTTTGCATTTATAAGAAGTTAATGGGAGGTAAAAAAGTGAGGAAGCATAATGTCGCTCAAAACCATCTGGCTTTCGCCATAATAATTGCGCTGAGCGTGCTTGTCTCCGGGGGGTCTGCTTTCGGTCAGTTTATTGTCCAGCCTATGAGAATGGACCTTCCGCTCATGCAGAAACAACGGTTTCAAACAGCGCTTGGTCTTCAAAGTTTCGACCCGAACGAGGTACACGAGATAGATTTAACAGTCGTCGATATTGCCCAGTTTGAGGACGGCCAGTGGCAAATCATTGAGCCAAATGACACTACTTTTGACAGATCGGGACTTTCTTCGTGTAAATCATGGATAAGCCTTGGAAATGCCTATGTTCCAATCGACCCTATGAATTCAGCTCGCGTAAAGGTTGACATAAAAGTTCCGATTCGCACCCGCGGCTTCTACGCCGCCGGTATTACTGCCAGCGTGAGACCCAGGCCCGACCTGTTAGCAAATTTCGGTGTTAGAGTGCGCTTTTTGATTCCTGTACTTATTGATGTACAGGGCAGGCCCATGCGTCATGATGTAAAACTTAAAAAAATGGATCTTGAGCCTGTTAAAGCTTACAGGGAAAATCCGGCATCAACACTAGTCATAATGAGCATTGATAATAACGGCGGGACACGTTCCCACCTGAAGGGATTTGCTCAAATCAAAGCCTTTCTGGACGGACACTGGCGGGAAATTACAACCGCGGAATTCACTGCTACCAGCATAATCCCGGGCTCCAAACTAAAATTAAAAACCAACATCGGACGTACGCTGCCACCGGCAAAATACAAGTTAGGAGGATGGCTTTACGTTGACGGCCGCCGTGACCAGAGAATTACCACTGAAATGGATTTCGCAGGCGACCCGAGTATCAAAAAAGTGGCCTCAGATGCCCCTATTGACCTGAATCCGGGTAGTGTTTCAATAAGCGCAATGCCTGGGGCTACCCGCGTCGCAGCGATGAAGGTCTATAATGCCTCGGATGAGAGCGTTAATGTTCGTGTCGCTGTTCGCTTACCGCAGAGCCTTATGGGAGTCGCTTTCGGCGACTTAAAGGGCAACGATCTGGACTGCACCGGATGGCTTCAGGTTGAGCCAAGGCAATTCACGCTGAGAAGCCGTGCCCAGCAGAGCATACGCATTATATCAAAGATGCCCAACAATGTATCAGAGTTGATTCCCTGTTATTACGCCCTTCTTGGCCTTGTAAGCACCTATACCGATGGCCAGAATGGAGGCGTAACAACTGCGCCGATCAGCGTTGCAAATCAGAATATCAATGTCGATCCTTATGTTTACGGAAAGACGCTAAGGCCCGCCCTGAAAGGTGGCATGGAGTATTATGTCATCGCCAGATACGGTAATTTCGGCCGAATCCACTTTACGCCCATAAGATGCAGGGCCGCTATTGTGGACTCCCTGGGCGCGCCACAGG
>CAZWME010000635.1:2796-3715 GCA_964634515.1 uncultured Pirellulales bacterium
AAAACAGATATGGTTCTGCCTTTCGAGGCAAGGGATTACTCCGGAGTTATCGATATTTCCAGAGTCCCTGTTGGTATTTACCGTCTCGTATCCGAGCTTCAATACGGCTCGGACCTGGAAGACAAAACAGAAAAACAAATAGGTATACGAGTCATGGCCCAGGGAGGGCAAAAGGTCATAGAAGTTTTACAGGTAGAAAATCTTGGAGAAAAAATCGAGGTTCAATGGTAGTTAACCGGCAAAGTCATTTTTTACTAAAGAATAAGGCTGGATTGCCGATACAAGGCAAAAGAGCTGTAGTTCTGCCGGTTAATGGCTACAGAAAGGGACATTGACTTATGGCAAGGAAAAACATCGGCAAAATTTTATCGGACGGCGCGGTAGTCCTCTGCGTTGTTTTGATCTGCGCGTTGAATGTCAACGTCCAGGCCGCGATCGAAGGGCAAATGGTAACTTTCACTATCTCCGGCTCAGTGGGCCAACCTGGAGTGACTATGAGCGGTCTGCCGGACACAGTCACCAATGAGAACGGCTATTACAGCGCCGTTGTTAAATACGGCTGGAAAGGCACTGTTACGCCCATATTGCCTGGCTTTACCTTCGAACCCCAACAAAGACCCTATGTCAAGGTTACAAGCGACCAGACTAACCAGGACTACGTCGCCAAGATCAAGACATTCAAAATCTCGGGGTTGGTAAGCGTTAACGGTAAACCAATGAAAGACGTCACAATGGACGGCCTGCCCGGTACTCCCGTTACCGGCGCCAATGGAACTTACGAGGCCATTGTGGACTTCGGCTTCGCAGGCAGTGCGGCACCAACGAAGGACGGTTATTTGTTTACACCGGGAAGTAAACCATACAGTAACGTCAACAGGGCCATGCCGAATCAGAACTATACCGGTGCGGTCGTTACCTT
>CAZWME010000636.1:0-3715 GCA_964634515.1 uncultured Pirellulales bacterium
AACACGGCGGATAGGGTCCGGCCGTTCGGCGCTTTCTACCCGTATCACCGTGGCGCCATAATGGGCAAGTAAGTTTATGATAAAAACGCCGGCTCCAGACCAGCACAAGTCTATAACCTTAATCCCTTCAAACGGTTTTGGGCCCATTCTGCTTATTTCCTTCCTCTAGATTACCTTGCTTTGTTTTAAAGCTAACAGTTCATCTTCAGACATGCCCAGCTCATTAATGTAAATTTCTTCATTGTGTTCACCGATGAGCGGTGCCCGCCGCCTTATACCGCAATCGGCTTCCGAAAGCTTTACGAAACTCCCGGGATAAGTAATAGTCGTACCCAATTCAGGATGCTCCACCTCGGTCCAGAAATCCCTCTCAACGAACTGGGGAAACTGTAGCGACTCCTCTGCTGAAAGGCACGGTGCCAGGTGTACCCCCTTTTCCTGTGATATTTCCATGAGCTCCGCTTTAGTATGCCCGGAGAAGAATTTTCCGAGTGTGCCCAGAATGCCTTCTACATCCTCTTTCGTCCAATCACCATCATTGTCTTTCGTCCAGTCCCACTTATCCAGAGGTTCGGTATCAATGCCGTCATTAATAATACATTCTCTAAGGCCTTTATAACTGGCTGTCATGGCAGCTCCGGCTATCGCAAAGGCAATATCACCATCTTTACATTCCCATAACACCGGTTGATAGTAGAGACTGCCATCTCGAAGCTGAAGAGGGAAACGCTTCCGTCCGTGCCTTTCGGGTATGACCTGCCGTAGCAACCACGGTAGTTGAGCTTCCATATGGCCTGTAAAAGCAAGCCCTTGCTGAGTCGGTGCGTCAACATGCTGACCCCGACCGGTAAGAACCCGGTGTACCAGCGCTATCATTGTCCCGACGGCACCGTGAGCGGCGCCGATGAGATAAGCGTGTTGATAGCTGGTTGTCAGTGGCGGCCGGTCGGGGTCGCCCACCGTGTATACCATACCACCCAGGGCGCGTACTACAATATCGGGGGCTTTATAGTCACGGTATGGACCTTCCTGCCCGAAACCACTGATAGACGTCATGACGATACCGGGATTAACCTGACCAAGCTCTTTATACCCCAGGCCCAGACTTTCCATATATCCGGGGGCAAATGATTCGATGACAACATCAGTCTTGCTGACTAATCTTTTTAGAATATCCCGCCCCTCGGATGTCTCTATATCAAGGGTTATGCCCCTCTTACTGGCATTGAAACCGAACCAGTAGAGACTTTTTTCGGGGTCAGCTATGTCGTGGTAAAAAGGGCTCCTATTACGCGCAGGGTCTCCCCCCGGTTTTTCTATCTTGATAACGTCAGCCCCCAGGTCGCCGAGTAGCTTCCCGCAGAAAAAACCCTTCTCATCACTTAAATCGAGAACACGATAGCACTCTAACATTACCTTTACCTTTTAAATGTAATAAGTAGTATAAAATTTTTTATATGATTCCGGGAATTTTGTTTAATATTGTACCATATTATATGAAATAGTAATAACCAATATAGTATTACTATTGACAATTTTTTTAATCCAATGTACAATTTCCACAATATGAACCATCAGTTCAAGGAAGATATAGATTTCATGGCAAAAGAAATACGGGCTCAGGCTCGTAACATGAAGGTTGATACTTTCCTTGCGTATCTCTATACCAGCGATGTTATTAACAAATATCTGGACATGGTACTGGCAGACAAGACGGTAAGCCGGGCCGGATTTAATATTCTTCATAAGCTTATATTGAATGACGGCACGATGACCCCCACGGAAATAAGCAAGAAGACCTTTCGTTCCAAGTATTCTGTTACCAGTGCTATCGATACCCTCGAGAAACAGGGACTGGTAGAGAGACTCCCGATAGGTGAAGACAGGAGAAACAGGAAAATCAATATAACAAGAAAAGGCCTGGATACTATTGACAGAGCAACCATCGATTCACGTGAGCGTATCAGTCAGGATATTTTCCATACCATTGACGGAGAGGGTCTTGAGGAACTGAATAATATTTTAAAAGACATAAGGAAACACGTCCTGGGATTAATGGATAAGCTAAGACAATCACAGGAAACATGATACCGGACTGTACTCCGGTTATGAATGACTGTGCGGCACATGTTTCCAGGAATTAAAACGGTCGCCTCTATCTGCCCGGGGGACCTGGCCTCGGCGTTAAATTGAAGGAGAATGCCATAGCGCAGCTAAGAATCGAGGTTAAGAGCATATACGACCCTCAGCAGGGGCATAGACAATACCGTTTTTCTGTTTAAGAAATAGTTACCTGATCGTATTAACCGGAAATAAAGGGAGGTTTGAAGCTATGAATTTCCTTGAGCGAGTCGACAACATCTATCTGATTGATACCAAAATGTTTGGTTTTGACAAATACATGTCGGCCTATATAGTTGCCGGGAAAGAGATTGCCCTGGTCGACACCGGATTCCCATCCCAGCTCGAAGCAGTACGTGCCGGAATCAATGCACACGGATTCTCTCCCGGCGATATATCCCATATATTTATCACTCACTCACACCCCGACCATAGCGGTAACGTGGCGCCACTGTTAAAGGAAAACCCCAAGGCAAAGGTCTATATCCATCCGCTCGGTGTGGCACAGTTGATTGACCCCTCAATTGAGCTTGCTATAAGGAAAAAGGCTCTACCAGCCAGGATGCATGCGAAAATCGGTGAAATGGCCCCCGTTTCTCCAGACCGCATACAGCAGTTAAATGACGGGGATGTGTTTGACCTGGGCGATGGTGAAAAGTTAACGGTTATTTACGCACCGGGGCATCAACCGGACGGCATCGTCTTATATGAAGAGAAAAACAAAGGGCTCTTTATCAATGATCTAGTAGGTAATTTCCTGCCTGATGCCGACGCTCACTATGCCCTTAATCCGCCCAATTCCGACCACATACAGGCGATTGCGTCGCTACGGAAGGTAATCGACCTTCCGTTGAAGTATCTGTACCTCGGCCATTACGGAATTTGTGAAAACCCGAAAGAAATCATGTTACGGGCAATCGATAAAATGCAGCAGCTCCTGGATATTGGCTCCACGTATATGAAAGAAGGCAAAGGCGATAAAATTGCCGACGAAGTATACGGCCTGATTCTGCCGGAACTGGAGAAGCTCAGAACAACAAGAGGAGAGGAATTATATCAGTACGCAGCTAGTGATCATATAGCCTCTCAGGCAAAATTATTCGCGCAGTTCTGCCAGGAGAGATTTAAGAAATAACGAGCCAATCGGGAAAGCTATAGTGAATACTCAAGAGAAACCAGTCAGGGTTAAAGAGTACCGATGGACTTTGTAGTAATTCAGATATTTAACGGTGTTACGTTCGGCATGTTGCTTTTCCTGTTAGCAACCGGGCTAACGCTTACCCTGGGCTTGATGAATATCGCCAATCTGGCCCATGGCTCCCTATATATGCTCGGTGGCTATATAGGGTTTACCGTTGCCCTGCACACGGGCAACTTTTTACTGGGTTTTCTTGCCAGTCTGGCCTCAATATGGCTCGTGGGTATGTTGATTTACCGGGGACTGCTACAACAACGCTTCGCGAGAGGAGATCTGTCCCAGATGCTCCTCTGCTTCGGCTTAATTCTTATCATTTCCGATTTATGCCTGTGGGTCTGGGGAGGCTTCCCCAAATTCGTTGACAAGCCAATGATTTTCGACGGCTCCATTGAATTC
>CAZWME010000637.1:0-3707 GCA_964634515.1 uncultured Pirellulales bacterium
GGTGACGGGGGGAGTGTCGAACGTCGAGTAGGTCTGGAACGCCCACTTGGCGTCAGGGGAGAAGTCGTAGTCGTGGGTGCCGGGCTGGTCCGTCGGGGTAACTCGTTCAGGCTTCCCGGTTCCGTCCAGATGCACACGGTAGAGATACTTCTGGGTTGCGTTGTCAGGGGACGCGTAATAATAAAACCAACCTCCCGCTTCGTCTACTAAGGCACGCTCGATGATATCGCTCTCGCCGGGTGTCAGGAGGGCCTTCTCTTCGCCGTCGCGCAAGTAAAGATAAGCGCCTCGCCAACCGTCCTTTTCGCTAAGCACAACGAATGCGCGGCCGTCGCGGATCCACTCAAGTCCGGCATTCTTGCTGTAGCTGGCGACGACCCATGCCGGATCAGATTCGTGGTAAATGCATCTGATCGCACCGGTGCGGACGTTGGCGATAAGAAACTCACGCTCGTCGCGAAATCTACTCAGCTTTTCCACCAGCAGCTCATCGGAATTGCCGGCCCAGCTGACCTGCCCCAGATAGAAGCCCTCTGCCGGTACGGGAATGGAGAGCCAGCGCGTCTCGCTTCCCCGGGCGTCGACAACACCAACACGTAGTGTCGCTATGGTCCCGCCTATCCTGGCAAATCGGACTTCTTTTACTTCGGGATACGACGGGTCACCCGGGACAAGCACCGACCTTAACCTTACGTCAGAGGTGTCCGATTGCACGAAGGCAATCCACCTTCCATCGGGGCTCCAAACTGCCCGGCTGTTCGAAACTGAGCTGTCGGCCGCATTCTTCGTGAGGGGTATCTTCCGGTCGCTGTGCAGATCGCGCACGTACAGATTTCCTTGATCGGAGTATAGAACGTGCTGACCGTCAGGAGAAATTTTACCGGTTCTACCACGGTCCTCTTTCTCAGGGGAGTCCAAAACTGTGCGTTTACCGCTGGCGGTATCATAACGCACTAAAATCCGTTTGTCTTTCCCTGCAACCGGCTCCGAAACGGTGTAGCCCGAACTATCAGCAAGCCAGTCTGCGCGAAACCTCCTGGCGCGGAATTCCCCCCGCTCGTAGATTGCACCCAGTCGCGACTCAGCTTCTTTGAGAATTAGTTTCTTGGAAGTCTGAGCACAAAGATCAGGCACAGCTATAATGCAGACAATACAGACAAAAAGAAAACGCCCAACGATCACACTCGTTCTCATTCTTTCCTACCTCCTTTTCAATATCAACTGATAATAACATATTCTATTTGATATTTGCCACGCTCTTGTAAATTCATATCTTTCCTGTCTTCCTCACATGTCAAAGTGCGCCTCCCCAGATATCTCCCACTGTGAATCCTTCCGGGAAAGGGTCGTCTGGATCGAGCATGTAGTTAGCGATGCCGGTGACCCAGGCCCGTCCGCTTAGTGTCGGTACCACGGCCGGATAAGGAGAACCGATATACACTTCGCGAATCAATTCACCCGTGAAGACCGTGCCAAGGAGCCCCGCATTCCGGAACGGCTGATGCAGGCCCAGCTTTCCGCGAGCGTAAAGTGCCGCCATCTTCGCGCATGTGCCGGTACCGCAAGGCGAGCGATCGCAGGCACCCGTCCATGTCTCAGGTCGCTCCCAATCCAGTTTGCCCGTCGAGACAACGACTGCGTTTTGCATGTCCGCATCCGGGCGGGAAGACCCCGAAGAGAGTTGTGAGATCGTCACGCCGGCAATCTCCGGCTGCTGGGGGTGGACAACGGGCAGTTGTTCCTGGCTGGCGGCTTTAATCATCTCCCCGATGCGTGTGATATCACCGGCGTTGTCCGGCTTTATCTTAAGACCAAACTGAGATGCTTCTGCAATCACGTAGAACATCCCGCCGTAGGCAATATCTACCGTGACCTCGCCCAGCTCGGGGACTTTGATCTTCACATCGATGTGCATTGCAAATGCGGGAACGTTCTCGAAAGTCACCGACTTGACCTTATTGCTGCGAACCTCGGCACGGACGCCGATGAGCCCCGCCGGCGACTCCAGCGTAAGCTCGGTAACCGGCTCGACAGCCGGTATCATGCCCGTTTCCAGTAGAACTGTCACCACGGCGATCGTATTGGTTCCCGACATCGGCGGGTATTCAACCTGTTCCATAATGACGAAACCAGCATCCGCATCGGGATGACAGGCGGGGAGAATTAGATTGCAGTTTGACGCCGGATAACCTCGGGGTTCACGCAACATCATCTTCCGTAGGTGGTCGGCGTGTTCTTCCAGGTAGCACTTCTTTTCGAAAATGGTATTACCCGGCACATCCTGCACCCCGCCGACAATCACCCGCCCCGGTTCACCACACACGTGTGTATCCACTGCAGAGATCATTCTTGCAATGTGCATCACTATATTCCTTTTCACTGTCGATCCAGCGAGCCTATGATAACAGATATACCATTAAGGGGACAGAAAAAAAGCCGCAAGTATGAGCCTCACAGCACCGGCCACCTATGAAGAGCTCAAAGTCAAATACTAAAATCTCTGTTGTAAGGTACATGTTCCGGGCATTAACGCCAAACAGCTTATAGAAGAAATGACAAAAGAGCCTTAGGAATACTCGGCATTTGTCGTTTGGGATTATCGATAAAGAATCGACTACAGACCACGGTACTCTCAATGTCTACCACCAGAAAAACACTCCCTGTATCGTATAGCGTTGGTACATGTTTTCAAAATGACGCCACTCCTGATGCCCATCCAAAAAACCGATATTAGCGCCGTCCGGATCTCTTTTATCCATATGATTGGTACCCTGTGCCCAGTCAGCGTAGCGATCCGGATTAATCCAACCGCTGTTCGGATACTCAATTACCGTGTCTAAAACGAATTCCATGCGAGAGTGATGACCGACCTGGGTAGTTGTTTTAACAAACTCTTTTTGGGGATCCGGAACTCCGCTGCCCGGCTCACCTGCGGCGAAGATACTTCCCCGGCCGGATTTGGTATCCATGAGATAGCAGTAGCTAACCACTCGCCAGTACTGTTCTCTTTCGGCTTCACTGGTTGGCTCAGGTGTTTTAATTCCGGAGCTAAAGAAATTCTGGAATTCGCTGTATCGCCAGTAGTTGTCTTCGCTGGTGTCAACCTGATTGGAAGGACAACGGAATATCTTCTTCTTCCCGCCGTTGTTGATAATGGCGTCCGTGGCGAAATATGAAACATCCCACAGCCACTCACCGCCGCCAAATGTCGCCAACGGCATCTTACCATCGTTCTGTTGGGCATACATAAGCAGAGACATGCTTTGCTGTCGCACTTGATTGCCGCAGACGGTTCTTCTGGTCTGCTCTCGAGCACGGTTCAACGACGGCAACAAAATGGCCATAAGCACGGCAATAATTGCGATTACTACGAGCAGCTCGATAAGCGTAAAACCCTTCTTTTGGTGTTTCATGAGAATCACCTTCTAAATAATAAAGTTCCCATGAAGGACCTTATCCTAATCCAGCAAACATGAATTAAAGACGCACATATCCCTATAATATTATTATACACCACTTAAACGGTTGTTGTCAAAAAAATTGCCTTTAAGGCATTAACGTTACGACGTATCAGCCAATGTCACTCTATCACAGCTTTTATTTGTGGCAATTTTGCTCGCCACTAATACCATAACCGATTAATAAATGCGCTGAGCATATTCAGTACAGCAAACTGATTTGACTATTTCTTTATCAAGAGCCGCTTT
>CAZWME010000638.1:0-3704 GCA_964634515.1 uncultured Pirellulales bacterium
TGTACTCCTTTTGTGTTACTATTTCCTTTAATTGTTTTTTCTGCTGGTCCCTCGCATTCCGAATGACATCCAGCCGGTTTTGTATATAGATGCCATACTGTGGAACTGCAAACTATTTAACCGGTTGCAGACAGGCAATCCGGCCGTTTTCATCAGCGATGTACATTTTCGAGTCCATTGTATTGGCTGTGTGTCTCGAAACTTCTGCAAAATTTACCGAATACAGTCTCTTTTCGCTGAGGTTATCCATTACCACAAGTTTTCTGTTCTTTGTAATCACATAAGCTCTGTCTTTTGTCTCGGTTAATAAATCAACACCACCCGGCACCGACCACATAAATAGTCCGCTTTGTTTGTCTATTGCTGTTAGACCCTTACCGGGAACATTCTGATAAACGACCTGTTGTGTCGCACGAGGCTCTCTATCAAGCACACCGGCCGTCTGATATTTCCAAATAAGTTGTCTTCTCAAAGGTAAACCAACCATATCAATCCTGTAAACGTTTGTGTCCTTACTGGCAAAAAACAGTGACGTTCCATCCCTGACAATGGGTCCTGCTATGCCGTCGGCAGCATCAAATTGCCACAGTTTCCTTGGCCTGTCCGGGGTAATGCTTATCACATTACCTGCATCGGTCCCAAAGATAACTGAAATGTCGTGAGCGATAATAGAAGTAATTATCGAATCGTTCTTGGCAGCGACCTCGAAAATCTGGACCTTATCTGCAGCTCGCAATGTATGCAAACGATTATCAGAGCCGCTAAGGTAGAAATAAAAACTGTTGCGGGCGGCAGGACAGGCTATGCCAAATCCCACATCAAAGGTCTTGAGCAGATTTCCCGTTTGTGGATCAATCTCAATCAGTTTAGTGCCTACTATCGATATAAGCTCATCTTGGTAAAGCATCAGTCCTGCAACCGGCAGGCCCTCCGGCGCAACAAACCCGCGGAATATGATATCTCCGTTGTCCTTGTTCAGAGAAACCATATAATTCCGGTTTGAAATTGCATAGATACTGTTACCGAGAATAAGCAATTGCTCCAAACTCTCGGTGCTTTTGATCGACAGTTTGTCTTCCCACAATATTTTCAAGTTGGCGTGTTCGAGCAGCTTCGGTGAAATGAGCCATTGTGAACCGCCTTCTGCTGCAAAGCTGTATTGCGCAAAACACAAGACTAAAAGACTCGCCAATAAAACAAATCTGTTTTTCAGCATTCTTGCCATTTCATAAACCCTCACAAAAAAACCTTACATTTACGGTAGTTGGACATAGTCAGCTAAATCGATATTATGTTTCTCTTCGAAATTCTGCATTTGCTGGATGCGTTCGATATCATCTTTTATTCGATTTACCAGCTTAAAAATATATGGCTTACCTGCCAGGCGGTTTTTCAGGTCATCAAGCATCGGCTCCCATGTTCCGCCGTATAATTGTGCTTTGAGAACGACCAGCATACGATGCTCATCGCTCAGGCCGTCAACAAAATCGCTTAAGGCCTTGCTGACCCTTGTTTTACCACCTTTATTATTATTTTTGTTCGGCTCATCCATTCGCCAAAACCTCATTTTGGGTCGAATAATAACCGCCATTGACAAAAATTGCAACAAATTTTCCCAAATTAACCTAATTCATATTTGACAGAGTTTGATGACCCTCTTCGAATATCAGTGACCAACCATTGAATTTGAAGAGCAGGTAGGCTGTTAATTTTCCTCACACAATAATCAGGGATTCATTGAAATCCTGTTTTTGATATTCTCTAATTTCCCAAAGCATATAAGCTCATCATTGAGCCGGATTTTCACGTTCGCCTGTGGATTGGGTATTGTTTCACCGCCTCTAACGATTGCCAGTACCGTAATATCGTATTCCCTGAGTTGTGATTTCGAAAGTGTTGTATTAAGGATGGGACTTCCGGAACTGACTGTAATTCGTGATATGCCATATCCACCGGTTGCCAGGAGCAGCTCCTCGAAGGACACTTTTTGAAAGATTTCTTTTTTGATGATTTTCTTCCTGAGTAAAGCCGTCATTTTTTTGACAAATTTTTCCTGTGTGAAAATCCGATAGATGCCGTATACCACAGCTGCAATAATGGCCAGATTTATCCATACAACTAAAAAAGCTGGAACACTAAACGGCAGGAATGATTCTGAAAACTTGGCGATTATCGTTTCTTTATTAGGCATAAGAGAGCCTGCCAATGATGCAATCATAATAACGAAGCCGGCGTTACCCAAAATTATCAGAATTGTAGCTATCTTGCGTCTTTGTTTGTCACTGGTAATCAACTCAGATTCTTTAGTTGTGAATCCGGTTCCGGAAAAACACGATAGCGCCTGGAATTTTGCCAAAGACCATTCGAGTCCGGTTAATTGAAATGCTATCGCACCAATTCTAACCACAACAAAAGATACTATTAATGCAAGAATAAACACGATTAACATAGATTCTTCTCCTCAAATAACGGAATGCTGATAATACTACCTCGTATTGTTAAAGCCATTTCTTTCTTTTGAAGTAACACAGCATTACAACTACGACCGCAATCATAATAAGCCAGACAATCGGATAAGACCATCGCCACTCGAGTTCCGGCATATGTTTGAAATTCATACCATAAATTCCCGCTACGAAAGTAAGCGGAATAAACAAAGTTGCAATAATAGTCAGAACCTTCATAACGGCATTCATTTTATTGCTGAGGCTGGATAGATAGATATCGAGCATCCCCGAAACTATATCGCGGTAGCTTTCTATAGTATCAATAATTTGTATCGTATGGTCATAGACATCCCGCATATATATATCTGTGGTTTCGTTAATAAGCGAAGATTCACTCTTTTGTAATCCTCCTATTAGTTCTCTTAAAGGCCAAATCGATTTGCGCATGAATATCATTTCCCTCTTTAGCGTGTGAATTTGCTGAACTGTTCTTTCCGTCGGGTTGGCTACAACCTCTTCTTCCATGGACTCAATCTTTTCGCCAAATCTTTCCAGAATGACAAAATAATTGTCAACTATTGCATCTAATAGTGCATAGGCGAGATAGTCAGGACCCATTTTTCGGATACGTCCTTTTGCGTTTCTAATTCTCTCTCTTATAGGTTCGAAGACATCACCGATGTGTTCCTGGAAAGAAATGACATAATTAGGTCCCAATATCAGGCTAACCTGCTCGGCTTCGAGCGATTGGTTCTCTTCTTTAAAGCTGAGCATCTTGAGTACAATAAAAAAGTGTTTTTCATAATCTTCGAACTTTGGTCGCTGAGCCGTGCTGAGAATATCTTCAAGGATAAGCGGATGCAGCTCAAATCCTCTGCCAAGCTTCTCAAGTAATTCAATATCGTGGAGGCCGTCGATGTTTATCCAACTGACGGTAGACGTGTCTTTGAGTTTTAGACAATCTTCGATGTCTGTAACCTGTTTTTCCTGAAAACTCTGCTCATCATAGTCAATGAAGGTAATCCGAACGCTTTCAACTTTTTTCTCACCGACATAAACCAGTGTCCCCGGAGGTAAACCCGCCTTACTCGAACGTCTCTTGCCAACTTTGAGTTTTTTTATACCTTTGTTCATCTTTTTCAATCTCCTGTATTTTCTAAGGGTATCTATAGAAGGAGAACTCTTTTTTTTTAGTTTCAACTGTCCTGGGTTATAGTCTTTTTCTTTCCGGATTTCCTTAAAAGCATACTGGTGGTA
>CAZWME010000639.1:0-956 GCA_964634515.1 uncultured Pirellulales bacterium
TATCCACAACCATTTTGCCATTTGCAGCTTTACCTGCCAATGCAATATTGCTTTTGGTTGGGATATCTGTCTGCAGCATCGGCATTGGTATCGGCATAACCGTCATTGAACCGACTATCTTCAACCAGCGCAGCACATTGTATGTCACCACAAAGTCAGCTTTCTCTGCATCAGGAAGAAGTGCCAGAGCAGCCTTAACTTCCGAGCCCATTTGTGTTCTGCGGGCTTTTACCTGGTCAATCAGCTCACGTATCGACGAATCCGCATTACCTCCGATAGTTAAAACACAGAGCCCATTAACAATGCCCCATCTGTAATCAAATCCTCCGCCGTACATAGCATTTATCATTTGTCCCTGCGGTGAGGCGTCATCTGTTGATTTCATCGTGAGTTTGGCCGAATCTAATGAGACGTTTTTATAGCTGTCAACACCACGTTGTATCTCAAAGCTGGTTTCTATCCCCAGGTTCTTATAAAAATCCAAAATGCTACTGGTGTTGAAAAGCTGCATTGAATTTTCAATTAGCTGGTTGAATTTGTCCTTGTCTTTAACAGCTATAACATACTTCGCAATAAAGGGCGGTTTGTTTTTTGTATCTATCGAAACTGAACATGCCATCGGTCCGTCGAGACAGTCAATTCCATCAGTTATAAGAGCTTTCATCTTCTCGATATCATCGGCGTTCATACCGTCACCGGCCATAACGGTAAGCAAATCGATACCTTTGAGGTTGAATTCTTTCCAGGAATATTTATTTACTATAACTCCTAAATTCATCATCGCCCCATCTTCCAGATAATGAAGAAGATTGTTCTTTTTGTCCGCTGAGGTATCTGAGGCCAACATATTTGCCATATCTGTTCCTGGAACGGCGGAGACGGTCTTGGTGATATTCAAGACATCGGGCTTAGGATTGATAGCGATGCTGAAGTACCGGGCTTCCTTCATTAGCTTC
>CAZWME010000639.1:966-3698 GCA_964634515.1 uncultured Pirellulales bacterium
ATCTGCGTACATATTCATTATATTCTGTGTGAAATTCTGCATGTTTTTCGGCGGCGCCCCGGGATTTTCAGGTCCGGTGCTTTTTATTATTGTTTTTATCTCTTCAATTTTTCCCAATAGCAAAGGTCCAAAAGCCCTGGATGCCTGCTGGATATTACCATAGGCCCAGACGGGTTCGAGCATAGCCAGTTTTGCCTCGGCGGCATCAATGGAGCTTGCAAGTTTTACTGTTCTGGCAGTTGATATCACTTTTGCCATTTTAAGAAGCTTGTCATAATCATTCGCCCAGCTTATAAGTACATGGTTGCCAATCTTTGTAGTCAGTATTATGGGGGTACCGTTGCTTGTGATTTTAGAAATGCCTTTATCGTCCGGCTGGCTGCAGTTGGGATTGCTGCTGATAAACTGTCTATAATTTGTAACAGGAACAAATCCGCCGATGAATATATTCGAACCCGGGTTGTTTGATGTTTGTTCTCCGGGCAGAATGGCGCCAAATATCGTAAGGCTGCCATTCATATCAATACCGTTCAATTCCGGACTGCCCAACACCTTTGCTAACTGCATACGCGCCAGCATCGAGAGCCCCATAGGCATAGGTGAGACGCCGGATAAAAATTGGTCTATTTGACTTAATGTGTGTTCAAAATGATTTACTCGTATGCAAAACAGGCTCTCGGCCGGGAGTATTTTTAGCAGTGGGTCATCTGCTGGTTTTACCACACTTACCGCCTGCAGTCCTGTAGCAAGGGCAAGCATTACTAATAATCCTGCCACAAACGTACTTCTGATGCATTTCGACTTCAACATTCTTTGTACCTCCATAAATTAAGACCGACAAATATGTTTCTTAACAATTTTAGACTGAGTCTTACTGTAGAAAACGCTTCGTCCACAGGAAAGTTGCAAAAAATCTGTAGGATAATCTTAAAATCCCAAAACAGCTATCTTGACAATACGAACAATTCATCGGCGCTAGATGCTTATTTACTTAAGGAGCAAAACTGAGAAACTCCCATCTTTTGCTTGTGTGACATTTTTCTCCTTGCGATTAACAAATTTTTATCGGTGTTAACGCAATATTACCATCAATATGGACTTTGTGCCTATATTGGTATTGAAGTGATTATCGGCCCCGGATAAAGATATGGCTCGGAACAAACTCTATATTTCAGAAATACAAATGAAATGACGGCGATTTTATTGTGGGCGGGCAGCACCTTGGCGGTTATGCCATAGAATAAGCACTTTTCGTAAGTGTTTTGCGAAAAGGAAGATATGGTGGGTGTGGGGACGAAATTTCTTTGTGGAATTTTTGTTTTATTGCGCTTAAGTCAAATGAAATTAGTGTTTTTGGAGGTATATTTATATAGCCTGTAATTTGCTTGTCTGACTTTGTTGTATTAACTTGACAAGGGTCAAAAAAAGTTAAGCGAGCAAAGCATTAAACCGATAAATTTCCGAGTTAAGGTATGTTTTTAGCGGTCCAGGGGTTTTGGACAGAGTTAAGCTCGGTGTTTTTGGAAGTTTATCCCTTAGGGATTAATGGCTATGGACGGGATACAAAAGGCAAGTGAAGGCAGAAGTAACAGGCCGGGCTTTCGACGTGATAAATCGCGTTTGAGAGTCGAAAAAATTGGCAAAACCGGCCGCCTTTTGTTCGCTGCTTCCTTTTTACTATTTTTCACTCTCTCATCTGGTTGCGGCAGTAAGTTTTTTGACCCGACACAGGTGGGAAGGTTTCGTCATGTTCCTGCAGTCAATGTCATATTGGATTCATTAGGTGTGGCCGAGGAAACACCGGTGGCCTGGGAACAGGCCGAAGAGCCAATGCACATAGATACTGTTGCTGTTGAGTCTGATTATGTTTTCAGGGCGGGTGATGTTATCACTGTGGCTATCTTCGAGCTTCTTCAAGAGGGCATTCAATTTGTCAGCAATTATGTCGTTACCGAAACCGGCAAAATATCCATACCGGAAGTTGGAGTAATTGAAGCGGCGGGATTGAGTGAAACGCAGCTTGAAGAACAGATAAAACAGATCCTATCACCAGGCATATTGAAGAATCCGTCAGTTATTGTAACTTTGTCCGGCTCTCAGCAGCGAGCTTTTTCAATATTAGGTGACGGTGTTCCCCTTCCGGGCAGATACCCTATTCCACGATATAATTTCAGGCTGACCGATGCGCTTGCGACGGCAGGGGGGCCAAGGCAGTTTAACGTAAGTTATATTTTTGTTTCACGTTTTTCCGATGGCGATAATGCAGCGGGACATGAAACTCTTAAGCCGGGATTCGATGGACTTGAACTGAAGATGATTGAACCCGAAACTGCCGCCCCATCGCTCAGGATGGAGCAGACTGTCTCGCCTGGTGGACAATATGGGTATCGATGGCCTGAAAGTAAAGTAGTTATAACCTCATCTGAGATGGCAACGGATGATTGGGAAGCTGCTGGAATGCCGAAAGCCTTTGAATGGCCGAGTAATCGAAATCCCGGTCGGATGGACACCCGGGCCGAACCGCAACCATCTGCACAAGAGCCGATAGGTGTCAATG
Source organism: uncultured Pirellulales bacterium (assembly GCA_964634515.1). Taxonomy (GTDB): domain Bacteria; phylum Planctomycetota; class Phycisphaerae; order Sedimentisphaerales; family Anaerobacaceae; genus NIOZ-UU13. Next base: position 3,524 of record CAZWME010000639.1, read on the forward strand.
ATATATTGAATACTTTAGAGCAGCGCTCTCGACGTGAACAAATATGGTTAAACGGGCGGGTTAATGTTGAAAACGCAATGGAGTCGTTTCGAATGCTGGCTCGTTCTGAAAATAGTCTAAATGAGCGAGTAAACCGCAGGGATTCAATGGCATTAACCCTCGCACCGGCTGCTCC
>CAZWME010000640.1:0-3698 GCA_964634515.1 uncultured Pirellulales bacterium
CTTTGCCTTCGGAAAAGGTTGAATCCGTTGCTTGCAGAACGATGCCGTCGTCGAGTTCGGCGCGGATGCTGCTGCCATTGATGCGGATCGTCGCCGTGAGGAATTTGCCCGGCTTGAAGTCTAATTGCCGCTCGGCCAAAATCTTCTCATCAGGCTTGTGAAAAGCTGTGGCGTGATTGACGACTTTCAGAACCGCTTTGGAACCCTTGACACCGAAAAAGTAGTAGCACCGGTCGTTGCGATAGCGAAAAGCTACGCCGCTTTGGCCTTTGTCCGACTCGGGTGCAAAACGCGCCGAAACCGTGTAGTCTTTCCAGAACTCACTGCCCCGGGCTACTGTGCACACGAAGGGATGCGAGTGTGTTCGTCTGTAGTAGATCGTTTGCGAGAGCATTGCGTCGCCGTCTTCGGAGGTCACCCACCAGGCGCGCTGCTCAGGCGTACCTGATGTGAAACAGGAGACCACCCAATTGCCCTGTGGCGCCGTTTCGTGCACATAGTGGTATTCGGCATGAGCACCGATAACGCCCGCCGAGAACATGCCCGGACGAAAACCATTGAAATCATCATCGAGTAACACCGACGGGCCGCCAAATGTGGGAACTGAAAAAACCGCAAAAAACCACACGATTCCTGTCAAGCCGATTTTAATTATAAATTCACGCATCATGAACCTCATTCTCGCAATTATTATTTCTTGTATAATCGTCATGTTGTCTTTCACATTATTCTGCTGCGCTCGGATAGTTTACGCCAGACTTATGTATAATAGGATACCAGGATTGTCTCGATAACTCAAGTTTCCTCACCACTTGCTTAAGGTTATTGTGTCGCATTCAATTCAGGGAAACAACCTTTGTTTAGATGACTTTTATGCTCCAATTGATGACAATTACCTAAAAACCTGTTTAACATTTTTGGACCGAAGCAATAGATAAATAATTAATTGTACTTGAAAAAAAGGGCCTATACCAAATCGATATAGGCCCCGTATTAAACCAAGTCTGCTGCCTTAATCAGGCAGTTTTACTTCACTGCCAAATCCTGGCTTAAGGTGCCGGTGGATACAGACGAACATCATCAAAGTACAACATACCTGCACCTCCGGCCACCGGATTGCTCCTGTTACCCAGACCGACGGTAATCGAAGTTACATTGGCAAGGTTCACACCCTGGTCCCCAAACGCCTGCAAGTCGATATTCCATTCTGTCCAGGAAGCTTCCAATGCCGCTTCCGGATTTTCATGATTGACCAAAGCACTTCCATCGAGAACCACATACATCTGTTCAGCAGAATTCATCATGTTGCCAAGGAACCAAATTGTCAATCTATTGACACCCTTCTCGGTCCAGTCGCGTGGAGAAGTCAACGTCAGCGTCGCCTCGGATTTACCAACTGCATTGTCATAGTACATCGGCATTGACTTATTGCCGCTGTGAACAAGAGTCTCTTCGTAAAATGGAGGAGCAAAATGACCGACCGTAGAACCGTTTGTGGTCGGATTATCATATCCATCCACCCACGCCAGATATATCCTGTTGCTTCCGGGCTCACCTTCATTGATGTCATTGTATGACTCAAAATCGTCCACGATAAGGAAGTTGGCAGACGTAAAGCTCCAGACCATGCCCTTCTGTGTCGTTCCGTCGGCCTTGATTTCATCGACACGCCAATAGTAGTCACTGTCCCACTCCATTTTACCGGCGTCAAAGCTCTCAGAGTCAAGGTTTTTACTGCCTTTGTATTCGGGCGAACCTGTATCGGCATTGCGCACCGCATCTTTATCCGTACCGAAATAGACCTCATATGAAGCGGAATTGTCTCCGGCCGCCCACGTGAGAATCTGTGCCTGGTTTACGTTCTCTGCGCCGTTGGAAGGATTCACACTACTGACGCCGCCCGGTGTCGAAAAACTCATCAATTCACTTGGAAGTGTCTCGACTCCATGGAATGCATCGACCCGCCAGTAATAAACCTTCCCCGATTCGAGCGGACCGGGAGTATAGGCCATAGCTCCCCAGGGCATACCTCCTGTGGCGTTGCTTACAGTATCAAAATCATCTCCGAAGTACACGTAATGCAGTATAGCACCGAAACCGGGCTCCCATTTAAGCGTTACATTCGGATCCACGGCTTCGGAGCCGTCAGCCGGCTCTGCATCGTAGATGGTCTTGGGGGCAATCTCAAAACTCCAGACATCACCTTTATGTTTCGTTGTGCCGTCACCCTCAACCTCGTCAACACGCCAATAATAAGTCGTGCCCTTAACAAGGCCGTCCGGAAAAGGAAATCCCGGAAAGCCGATGGTTGAATAATTTTCCGTAAAGTTGCCCTTGAATGTATCACCCGTACCGGCATCAACATCTTCAAAATTCTCACCTATATAGAAATCGTGCGAAACCGAAGTATCACCCTGCACCCAGCTAAGGCTCTGCCACGTATCAAGAAGCAGGGCACCATCAACCGGCGTAGGATTATGGGCGTTCGGCCTGTCACCACCAATCCATAGATAACCGCTTGGGATAGTCTGCCGGGGCATCATTGGGCCCTCCCAGGACAGTTGGCATATCGCGCCGCCGCCGTTCTCATACCACTCTAATCTAATCGGGTACCTCTGTCCGCCTTTAAGGCTAATGTCACCGCTGTCATGGGTACTGCCGTGGTCCGTCCAGTTTTCAAGGACCAGTACGTCGTTCACCCACAACCTGACTCCGTCGTCTGTCTGCGTGTGGAAAGTCCAGATCCCCGTGCTCGGTATTTCTACCTGACCCGTCCAGCGCACCTTAAAATTGTCAATATTGACTACTCCCGGCTCCGGCGAAAAATCACCCCAGCTAAAATCCACCGTAGGATCCAGGCGCACCATTACCAAATCATCCCAGGTATCATCGGGACCTTCATGATAATACTCGCCCATCAGACCTTCTTCACCAATCGATATACCTGCCAGGCACGGAACTAAAACAACAGCTAACAAACAAATCAATTTTCTGCACATAATTGTCCTCCTTTTAAAAATCAATATAAGTTGATGATTGAAATACATATTTTCCCCTGAGTAGTACAATGTTTCAACCGAAAAACCGTACCACACATACGATCTCCTCCTCTGTTTGAAAAATAACTGATATTGCGCCCGCCTCGAAGCCTGAAAAACCAATGATGCCGTTACCACACAGGCGAAAACCTAATTTATACTATCTATACCATATAAGCCGCTCCCGCGTCAAGTAAATTCCCCCCGGATATATATGCAATATCATCATTTCTGATTTTTGATTTGTAATATTGTTATTTACATTTTGATTTCTCATTTCTACCTGAGGTTCGCACTAATTTTAATCACTCTTCAATCCCAATAATCATTAATCACTCATAAATAATCAATTTAAAGAGTTTATCCCCTATTTTAGCTAACTTGCTTTGGCGTTTAACCTCGATGTATGCTAACTTGACTTTCTGTCGGGGGTCGGGGACGGCTTTTCTTCATTTTTGTCATCCCGACCGAGGCGCAGCCGAGTGGAGGGATTTGGCCCGCAAAATTACATGTGTATACGTTTTAAAAAATGGGAAGCCTACGATTCTATTTAAAACAGATGTCATTGCGAAGGAGCCGAAGGCGACTGCAGTAATCCTCATTCCTGTCATCTCTGAAAGCGTGTCGTTTGTCAAGTACACCGCATAATTATTCCTCTAC
>CAZWME010000641.1:0-3695 GCA_964634515.1 uncultured Pirellulales bacterium
TGGACGAGGATACCGTTGATTTTCGGGTCCTTATTCATCTTCTCGACCAGTGCCATCAGCTCTTGTTGGCTGGTATCGGCGGGCAGGCGGTTATCATCGGAATAAATTCCAATATTTTCACAGGCACGTTCTTTCGCTCTAACATAAGATTGCGAAGCGGGGTCTTCGCCTACAAGGATAACTCCAAGCCCGGGAACGATTCCTTTTTCTTTTAGCCTGGCCACTTCGTCCTTCAGTTCCGCCCGCATATCAGCGGCGACTTGTTTGCCATCTATAATTTGTGCAGTCATCTTCTGGCTCCTAAGAATCCGACAATGTTGTTATTTGGATAGTGTTTAAAACAGCCCTTGAACCTTTCCGGTTTTTACATCCACATCGATGCGTCGATAAGCCGGATTTGATGCCGTGCCGGGCATCAGCTTAATCGCTCCGGCTACGGGCACGATGAAGCCTGCTCCTTTGTAAACAAGGATATCACGGATTGGAAGCTCCCAGCCGGTCGGTCGGTTCTTTAAGTCGGGGTCGTGTGATAAGCTAAGATGTGTCTTAACCATACAGGTCCCTAAAGCCTTGCTGGCCGGGTCGGCTTCCATCGCCTTGGCTTTTGCCAGTGCTTCATCACTATAAGTTACACCACTTGCTCCATATACTTCTTTGGCGATTAGTTCAATACGTTTTCTAAGTGGAGTTTCCAGTTCATAAAGGAATTTGAAATTATTAGTTTCGTTACATGCTTCAATAACTGCTTCTGCGATTTCGATTGAACCATCACCACCTTTGAGCCAGTGTTCGGAAACTGCGACTAAAGCTCCGTTTTGGTCGGCAATTTTTCTTACCAATTCAATTTCGGCCTTGGTGTCGGTGTAGAAGCTGTTTACGCAAACGACAGGGCGGACACCACTTTTCTTTACCGTTTCTATATGGGCGATCAGGTTTTCACAGCCTTGTTCAACCAGTTTGAGATTTTCACTGGTGTATTCTTCGGCAAGTGGTATGCCTGGTTTCACTGCTGGGCCTCCTCCGTGCATCTTCAGAGCACGAATGGTTGCCACAACAACAACCGCATCGGGTACCAGGCCTGACATGCGGCACTTCAAATTCCAGAACTTCTCAAAGCCAATATCGGCGCCGAAGCCGCTCTCGGTTACATGGTAATCGCCCAGTTTTGTTCCTATCATATCTGCGATAACCGAGCTTTGGCCGATAGCGATATTTGCAAACGGGCCGGCGTGAACAAATACTGGCTGGCCTTCAATGGTCTGGAGCAGGTTCGGATTTATCGCATCGGCCATCCACGCGGTCATAGCGCCGTCAACCTCAAGGTCGGCAGTGGTAACTTCGTTGCCCTTTTTATCGTAGGCTACGACAATTTTAGCCATACGTTCTCGCAGGTCTTTTAAGTCTTTGGCAATGGCGAGTATTGCCATGATTTCACTTGAGACGGTAATTTGAAAACCGGAATCCATCTCGAAGCCGTCCATTTTTCCACCCCGGCCTATCCTGATATCGCGCAGTGCCTGAGCACAGAAGTCCATTGCCCATTTCATTTGTACACGTTCAGGGTCAATATCCAAACGCTTCAGATTACTTTTAGCTAAGCGGGCATCGTCATAGTTGCGCTCATGCTGCATACGTGAGGTCACTGCGATCATAGCTAGGTTGTGGGCGTTCGTAATACAGTCGATATCGCCTGTAAGGCGAATAGAAAAGGGAGTCAGTGGAATGCACTGTGCCAGACCTCCGCCGGCCGCTGATCCTTTGATATTGAAGGTAGGACCGCCACTGGGCTGCCGGATTGCACCGACGACGCGTTTTTTCAGTTTCCCGAGGCCTTCTATAAGACCGACTGCTGTGGTTGTTTTGCCTTCACCCAGTGGTGTCGGCGTGATGGCCGTAACGTCAATGTACTTTGCAGAGGGAGTATCCTTCATGCGGGCCAGAACCTGTTGGTAGTCAACTTTGGCCAGCTTGCGGCCCATTGGAATGAGTTCGCTTTCCTGTAATCCCATCTCCTGGGCTAATTGGCTGACAGGTTTCATTTCTTCTTCGGCAGCCTCAGCGATCTGCCAGTCTTTAAATTTTGTTGCGTCAAGCTTCATAGGTCTTTCCTCTTATATTATAATATTGGTTAAGTTTGTTAAACGACGTCTCTGTTCAATACTCGCCCCTATGAAAACATGGGCTTTTGCAGGAGTGCTGTATTATCCTTCAAAACTGCTGAAGAAAGTATGACTTTAGAGCTTTTCTTTTGCACTATTTGGCTATTTGAATATTTGCAGCCTCATTCGGTTTATCAGGTTTATATGCTGCTTTAACCTTTGTTTAACGAGTCATAGACCTTCAGGAAAGAGTCTGAATATATTTGCTTATCCATCAGCAAATCAGATGTGGCTACTACGTTCATGAGGGCCTGGTCGAATACGTCGGCAATAGCTGAGTCTAGGCCGCGAGAAATTGCCATAGCGAGAAATACCCGGTTTATCAGGCTTCTTTCCGACGCTCCCTGAGAAAGATTTGACAGTCCAATTGTCATATGTGGGGCAGGATCCGACAAATATTTTATCTGGTCCATCGCAGCCAGGATATTGCCGGGTTGGGACTGGGCGTTCGGTACTTTTACAGGCAAAACAATGGTGTCTATGAACAGCCGCTGGGTATCAAAACCTTTTTCCATGGCCTTTGATACGATTTCTGCGGCTATGGCTACGCGGGTATCCGTATCCTGGGGGACGCCGTTTTTGTCCATCGTTAGGGCTATAATATTAGCTTTCGGGCCCGCCTGGTTTGCCATTTCCACATATTTATCGAATACTTCTTCGTCGCTTTTCTTGTTCAAAGGAGTTGAGTTCAGCAGGACACCGTTCTTGGCGTTAATGACCTTTAATCCTGCTGCTATAACATTAGGTTTCTGAGAATCGAGGCACAGTGGTGTAGAGCAGGTTTCCTGGATGGTTTCAACCAGCCATTGCATTGTCCCTTCCTGGTCTGCAGCGGCGGTACCTACGTTCACATCCAGATATGAGGCGCCGGCATCAGTCTGCTTTTTAGCTAAGTCCTGAATGACTTTCTTATTTTTATCCGCGATAGCATGCTTGACATTGGTGAACATCCCATTTATTCGTTCTGCGATTAATATCATAGTAATTTTTTCCTTTCTCCCTGTAAGGGCTTTTGCTGCGTGGCTACCCCTATGATTTTTTATTTTGCCGGACCTGATTGATGAAATTATTGATCGCAGCGGCGGCTCTGGGATGGCGAATGCGAATTATATCAACGCCGGCCTGCAGCAGGCACACTCCAGTTGCTATCTCCCAAGCCGGTCCCCGGTCCTCAGCCGGTCCCCATTCTGGCGTGTCCGTGACTTTAGCTTCTTTGGCCCGCCATGATTCATATCCTACGTCGCAGATTACCGGCATGGCCATCATCTTGTCTCCGGTCAGTGCAGCGATGCGCTGGCGTTCCTGAATCGAATAGGCATATTCTATTCCATATCCAAGAGCTCCGGTTGCCTGGAACGTTACTATTCGTTCAAGCGGAAAGCCCATATCAGAAGCTAAGATATTGATCTGCTTGGCGATATTGATATCCAGTGGGGCCTCGGTAATGAGATAATGACCATCGGCTAAAGCAATAGCGGTCAGGGATTTGTAATTGTTCTCTGTAACAGTTCCGATTAAGCACTTTTCCCCTTTTGC
>CAZWME010000642.1:0-3695 GCA_964634515.1 uncultured Pirellulales bacterium
TGTGTCTCCGTTGACAGTAATAGCTTCATAAGCCCAGTGTTCCGATTCATTTATAAGACCGAGGTCAAAAAATACATCGCTTTGTTGAAGGGCAAAATGGCCGCGCATACTCTCAACCATGAAAAGACCGTCACTCCCGAAAAGCTGGGTCATGCTGAACATTTCGTCACATAGAATACCGGTATGATATAGTGCTCTATTAACCTGACATTGAACAATATTACTAATCGGAAGACCCTTTTGTGCGATGTCGAGCACTTTTTCCCATTCTTCGAATCGCGCATAGCGATCAATCATGAGGAAAGCTTTTCCGTTTTTATCATATGAATACCGGGCCGCCATTATAACGAGAACGAAAAAGAAAATGCCCTGAATCAGTTGTATTGGCACAGACCGGCCGGACAATATCTTGCCAAAAAGATTGTTTGTGCTCTTTTGAGAAATCCTGACATATTTCTTTTCAAAGCTGACCAGCAGAAGAACAAGTGGGAAAAATGCGTACAACGCCCAGGAAAGCCAGGTCAACCTGTAGGTATTATATGATGTTAAGTGCATCACATAAGCATCTTGAATATGTAGAATGAATAAAGCTGAGGCGCCTGCATAAGGCAGCAATCCTGCAAAAATGATATAAAGTAAAGGCAGTACAATCCGGCGATGATATAAAACGTCATAGAGTATGATTATGATTGAAAAGATAAAAACCTGGCCGGCACTTATATAATATAGCGTTGCATGAATAATGATGTAGAACAAAAATCGCAGGGTACTGTTTGAAGGAGCAAGGCGGACATAGATATTTACACAGAGTAAAGCCAAGAGTAGTCCCAGCGTCAGAACAAGTGGAAATCCGTAGTTACTATGCAATGCCAGAAGAAAAAGCGATGGCAACCAATGCAGATAAAGAATCGGCTGATTTGGCCTGATTGACTTGATGAATAGCTGTGTGTTCCAGACGACTAATGTGAAGATAAGAACAAGCAGGATCGCCCCGGTCCATGAATAATAATAAAACTGTGAAAAGAACCTGGAAATAATCTCGTTCACTCCCCCGGGATAGCTGAAAAATTCGCTAATGAAATATTTATCGAAGAAAAAGACGGGTTCCTGAGATTGGTAGATAAGTTTGGGATTTATCCGCAATAGTAAGTAAACAAAATAAAAAAACAAAAGAATAATCGTAAACAGAAGGGGCCAGACTGTATCCTGAGACTTCTTATTTGCCCTTTTCTGAAAAGCTTTTTTATCTTTTGATTCTAACATAATATCAAAATATTCTTTGAATTACGACAATCTGCATTTGTGTTTCACATCTGCCTTATCTGCACTTTTATCTTTCTTTGCGCACCCGGCCAGGACATTTTGCCGCAAAAGCCCCAGGCCCTTGCCGTGGCAACTTTTATCGCCGTTTTCAGCGCATACCCGGCATCGGATTTGTCTTTAAGGCCCTTCAGGAAGCCGGCTAACAGGAAATCACCGCACCCGACAGTCGATAATACCCTTGAACGGCCGACACATCGGCCCTGCCAGGCGCCTTTGTTCGTAACGACTATCCCGCCCTTTTTGCCCCGGCTTATAACAACAACCTCAACTTTATCTAACAGTTTACGAGCCGCCCGGACCAGAGCTGCCGGACTGTCCGTTACATGCTCACCCAAAAGCTCACGCAATTCCTCGACATTCGGTTTTATCATCCATACTGCACCCGTATTAAGAATCTGTTTCAAAGCATCCCCGTTGGTATCGACCACAATTGTCGCCCCGCGCTGCCTGCACGATTTGATAATCCGAATAACATCTGTGGCAAATTCCTCTTCCGGCATAGCACCGGCAAAAACACAAACACTGTTTTTATTCACTATGGCTTTTAAGTCGGCCTCTAATTTTATCAATGATTTTTTCGACGCCAGTTCACTCCTGTTACGCAGATGCATCTCCCTGTCATTTACCATATCAACAATGGTAATATTCCTGCGGGTTTCCCCCTGGGCCGGGGTCATTTTAATTTTAACCAGCTTTCCCAACGGCCGCATCGTTTTGGTCATTTGCTGGAAATCATCCCGCCCCCACAGACCGGCGGCGATATTTTTCTCACCCATCCAGGCCAGTGCCCGCGAAATATTTAAGGCCTTGCCAGCCGGCCGGGAATCAGCGGAATTCACCGTCTTATGCTCGCCCCAGTCGATACCGTCGAGACGGCAAACCGTGTCCCAGCACGGACACAAGCCTACAGTGATAATCGAAGAGTTCCTATTCATGCCGTCCGTTGTCTCCTGTATTCGATATGTTATTCAAGTTTGCTCCCAACTGTCCGCACGCCGCGCAAATACTGCTGCCCTTCTTCAAACGTATCGTATTCTCGATGCCGGCCTCTTCGATAACCTGGGCAAAACGCGAAATCTTTTCCACGCCGCTGCCTTTGTATTTGCAGCCGGGGTGAGGATTATATTCGATAAGATTCACATTACATTTTACTGCCCGCAGCAGTTTTACAAGCTGCCCGGCGTGCAAAAGGGAATCATTAATACCCTTTATCATAATATACTCGAACGTAACACGCTCTTTTACTTTGAACTGGTAGGTCCTTACCGCATCGAGCAGTTTTGCTATCGGATATTTTTTATTGATGGGCATCAGGCTGGTTCGCAACTCGTCAGTAGGGGCGTTCAGAGATATTGCCAGGCGGGGATGCAGCTTTTCATACGCAAGTTTCTTGATAGCTGGAGCCAGGCCGCACGTGCTGACGGTTATATGCCTGATGCCGATGTTTTTGCCCGCCGGATCATTAAGTATCTGTACCGACTTGACCACGGCATCGTAATTTTCAAGGGGCTCGCCCATCCCCATATAAACGATGTTGCTGATTTTAGCCGCGTCCTTTTGGACGGAATAGATCTGGTCAACGATTTCACCGGCCGAAAGGTTCCGGTGGAACTTTAATTTGCCTGTCGCACAGAACACACAGCCCATTTTGCAGCCGGCCTGGGTGGAAACGCAAAGTGTCCTCCGTTTGCCGTCGAGCAGCAGCACCGTCTCTATCCGGTTGCCGCCTGCCAGGCCGAAGACGTACTTGATAGTTCCATCTTTGTCGGTGAGTTTGTTTAAGACAGAAAGTTGGGATATATAATAATCGTTTTCGATGAGTTTGGCTCGAAGGGACTTGCTAAGAGGAGTAATTTGAGAAATCTCTTCGGCGTCTTCGGCGTGGATGAACTGGAATATATATTTTGCCAGGTACTTTTTCTGGCCGAGGCCGGCAATTATCTGCTCAAGCTCATTTAACGTCTTGTCTTTGAGGTCGCTGCTCATCGTCAGAAGAGTTTAACAGATGTAAAAAAAGGAAAAAGTGAAAAGTTCAAAGTTAAAAGGTAAAAACAGGGTAACCCCCGATTAGATAAAAAAGAGTTATCAAACGGGGCAAGAATGTGGTTGATTTTGATGATTTTTGGTGGTAGTTTTAGTTTTTTGAGAAGCGTGGTTCGCAGAGATAGTTTTAGGAAATGACTAAAATTGTGGAAAAATTGCCTATCATAATAGAATCAACCGAGGCGGAATGTTTTACAATTGACTGAAAGACATGCAATGGAAATAATTCAATCAGATTATGAAAAAAAGTCCTCTATATGCGCGGCGGATAAATATTGTATATTCTTATGTTAACATGAAAACCAGTGATATAGAAATAAAGTTTGAGC
>CAZWME010000643.1:0-3693 GCA_964634515.1 uncultured Pirellulales bacterium
CTGTGCAATATTTATACTCACGCTTTTTTAGAGCAGGCAAGGGGGAGAATTGCCGGCTAAAATATGTGTTCTTTATATTCTTGAAAGTGAAAATTGACGGTACTAAGCACACAGAACTATGCTTATAAACACTATTACGTTAACAACAATTACCATGATTAGTATTTTTTTCATTAAGATTTTATGCTTATATACTGCTAAATCATCTATCGTTAACAATTGTTCGTTTTCTGCGGCTGATGTGTCTTGCGTTGTCTCGATCCTGGGGGGAAAATCGCCTATTGCGATTAATGGCTCACTTTCGGTAACCATTGCCTCTTGCACTGCCTTGACCTTTCCTAAAATGCCAAAGTTCTACTAAGATATATCGGTTATCAGATGAAAATAGTCACAGAAATTTTCCATGAATTTTCATTTATAGAGCCGGAGTGTATTTAAGTGATAGAAATTAACGTGCCATGGCTAATTCGGAATATCTGGACAATATTGGTAAGCTCAGTCTGGGGGACAGTGTTATTTTAATCTGTTCTTTGTGCTTTTTATTAAAAAGGATTATTTTTGAATGTTTTTAAGCTTTACTGATGTTTTGTTCATCTGATTAACATTAATCTTCTGTTGAATAGCTTCAACGTACCTGCGATGCATTTTACCGAGTTTTTCACTGTCTGCTGTAAGGATATTAGAGAAATCAAATTCTGGCGGCTCAGGTGCCGTATGTTTTAAGTCCGGCAGATTTGAAGCAAATATTTTGAATTTGTGACCCCAAATCTTCACGGTCATATCTGCTTTAACCAAACCGGCGTACAGACTAATATCGGTGGAATCGGGTGAATCTGCGAACGGCCATGAAAGCCAACCATGGGCCAGTGAGCGTGAGGCTTCAATTTCGGCGCTGAGCCATTTTGACTGTTCGTCCTCACTAAGATAAGGGTGATTTTGTGGCGCAGCTCCGCCATACCAGCCGTATTCACCTAAAACAACCGGTTTTGATGTATGACAGTAAGCTAAAACAGCCTGCAGGTAGCTCAGGTTACTTGCCCATTTTTCTTCAGAGCCAAATGGATTACCGAGAGTCGGATAGAAATGAATTGTAACGAAGTCAAGTAAGCCAGCCTGACGATGAGGATTGAAGGCTGAGTAACGGCTCGGATTACCCATGCGAATAAGTGGGTAGGACCATTGTATATAACCTACGGTAATCAAGTGAGTCGGATCTGCTTTGCGGAGAGCTTCAACCTGGCGGCGAACCCATTGATCAGCAAGATGTTCGCGAAAAAGCTGCCAGTCGCGCAGTCTGGGATTTCCCGAATCGGGCCTGTTTTCCGGTACGTTGACATTGCCCCAACGTTCGCCTTCGATAAGCTCGGCATCCCAGGTGGTCTTGAGCGACTCCCAACTTCCATATTTATTTTGAAGCCAGGTGTTCCAATATGGTCGCCAATGCTCGACAAACCATGGCAAGTGTGGTTCATTTAAGAGGTCCCAGGCAAAAATGGCAGGCTCGCCTCGATAACGCCGGCCAACTATCTCCCAGAAGTGCTCAATCGCCTGCAATGCAGCTTCTCCGGCGAAACGGTCCGGCTTCCAATATGAAGGCTGACCCTCCCAGTGGTCAGGACCGGTAAGTAAAAGCCGAATATTCGTCTCGCCTGCGATTTTAATTAGTGTATCCAGTTTTTTCAAAGACTGCTCATCGATGGTTTCAGCGTTCGGTTGAAAACTTCCGGCTGTAAGAAAGATCCGTGCGCAATTGACTCCGAGTGTGCTCATAACCTGAAAATGCCGACGCACCTTTTCAGCATCAAATCGACGCCATATTTTTGGCGCCCAGCCAGTGTGAGGGTCATAATAATTCGTCCCAAAAACAATATAGGGCTGCCCTGAATCGCTTTCAACAAAACCGTGACCACCAGCTTTGACCTCGATCAATTGCATCTTTGATGGTTCTGCTGCGCTGCTGATTAATGAAAATCCTATAATTATGACCACCAGTGTAATAAAAAACCTTCCTGGACTAAACGAGGGAACTGTATTTAAAAATCGGCTAAACTTTTGATATGTCATTCGTCCTCCTGTAATTGCAGCTTACTGGAAATGCTTTTCCCAAACATACCACATTATTTGGTTTGCGTTAATAAATTATTTGTCGGACCAAGTCGGTATAGTCTTTTACTGCCGTGAATGATTAATACGCACTCCAGAGATATAGTATCTGCGGGGTACCAAGTTCATATAGAGTGGCTCTGTTCAGATTTAATAAGTTTGTTTTGCGGTAGCTGAAAAAGTCAATGAAAGAGAACGGTTTGCGATATTGTACTACCTGTGCTTTGTCAATCTGCGCCAGTGATTTGGTTAATTCTATTGCATCATCCAGATAACCGACCTGGTCTATAAGCTTTTCCTCTTTTGCCTCCTTTGCGCCGAAAATACCGCCGTCAGCGAGTTTCCTGATCTCTTCTATTGTAAGGGAATCTTTCCTTCCCTCAGCTATAACTTCTATAAATCTCTCAAGGGCTGGAGTAATTACCTTATCCCGCATGTATTGAATTTCTTCGGGTTCCGGTTTCCTGAATGAGCTGGGCCAATCCTTTTTTTGTCCGGATTTGATGGTAACCGGCAGAATGCCGAGCTTGTCTTCCAGTAATTCCTGTACGACAAGATACCAGCTTATTACACCGATAGAGCCGGTAATAGTAGTTGGTTCGGCTATGATTTGATCGCAGGCTACCGATGCGTAATAGCCACCCGAAGCGGCAACGCCCTGCATGAATGCTACGACGGGTATTTTTTCTTCGGCGCGGAACTTGTTGATTTCCATGTAGATTTGGTCGCTTGCCGAAATCGTTCCACCGGGAGAATTTACACGAACAATAACAGCTTTTACATGTTTATCCTTGCGAACTATCTTAAGTTGTCGATAGATATCGCTTGCAGATTCGCCGTATATTACACCCTGTAGCGAAATCATCGCAATTTTAGTTCTTGACGGGCCTTCTCGTATAATTTCTTCATCGAGAATACCTCTTTGTCCTGTTGCGAAGATAGCGATGACTCCAATCAACATCATAAACAAAACCACATTTGCCATGAATGATAATGCTAAAAGAATGCCCCAGAAAATTCTCCAGCCGGAGCCTTTTCTCCTTGGCGCAATTGTAGGACCGCCCAACGCCGGATTGTAATTCGGCCCGGTTGATTGAGGTCCTGTGGGTGCCGACTGATTATTGTTTTGCTCAAAATCCATAATAAAACCTTTCAAAAATTACCGGCGTCATTATAGGCCGGGTGAAGAAAATCGTCAATCATCAAAGTGGCTGGTGCTGAAATCGCTGGCGGCATTGGTTTTGTTTTGGCACCCTTTGGGGTTGTAACATCCGCGAGTTTCATTATTATTATCATTGTAATGCTCCTTATCCACGCAAAAGCGTTCATTTTTGGCCTTTCGACAAAATGGGTTTGAATTGGGTTTGTTTTGGGTTAAATTGGCTTTGAATTGGGTTAAATTGGGTTTGAATTGGGTTTGAATTGGCTTTGTTTTTTGGCCTGAGCCAGCGGAAGAAATTCTCGTAATTACTTGTCATATCAGTGATTATGTTCATTTTGTCATTTCTAAAATTGGGTTTGTTTTGCATAAAAGGGTGTATCTGGAAATATGTTATAATTGAAAGAGTGCCTAAAGTGACTAAAGTGCCT
>CAZWME010000644.1:0-1990 GCA_964634515.1 uncultured Pirellulales bacterium
GATATTGAGGCGTTATATGAAAGATTTAAACAAAGTTTTGTCGATGATGTAGAACAGCAGTATTCAGACCCATGCCTTGCTAAGCCGATTTTTGCTGCTGTGCAGTTGCAGCGACAGGAGCTGGATGAAAGCGGAACCTGGAGTGATTGGCTGAATATTCCACGCACCAAAATTGACCACTACGGCGAATTGTTTGAAATCGTTGAAGATGCCGGCAGCTTACCGCCCGGCAGGTTAAAAGTCTGGAAACTTCAGTTCGATGACTGGCAACTGCAAATAGACCTCTTGCAGCCCGAGGCTTATGCGATGGCATCAGCGAAAGAGGAGTGGTATCCTCCTGTGATACATAGAAAATTCCTGGATATTCAGAGGAAGGAGGATATTGAGGAGGCACGAAAAACCAGAGAAGACGAGCAGAAGAATAATGACAGATCAGACTCTCGGCGTTCCAGAACTTCTGCATTTGGTGGTACGACCGGAAGTACTAGTGGAAGAACCCGTGGAAGAACCGGTGGTGGAATAGCAGGTGGCGGAGGAGGAATGGATATGTATGGGGGCGCCGGTGGAGATACTTCACGCAGAAGAAGCTCTCGTGGGAGCAGCCGAAGTGGCAGAACTGGGGCACAGTCATATGAGGGTGGCGGCATGGCCGGGACCTCCGGCAGACGAACAAGAGGAAGAAGCTCAGGCAGGGGTGATCAGCTTGGTGGCCCTGGAGGAATGGAAGACTATATGATGCCCGGAATGCAGGGAGATAGACTTGCCCGAAGGGGACCTTCGATGTATGATGTGTATGATGAATTTGACAAGATTCGTCTTACCGGAAGGACTCTTTTAGAGAAAATGAAGGAGCCTCTGGTGTTCTGGGCGCATGATGATACTGTTGAGCCGAGAATGCAATATCGATATAGAATCAGGTTGGGTCTTTTTAATCCCATCGCGGGAACGGATCAGTTAAGTGAGCAGGACATATCGCGGAAGAACGAAGTTGTTTTATGGAGTGAGTTTTCCGATGTTACAGAGCCGGTAGAGATTCCGGGAAGGTTGTACTTCTTCGCAAAGCATATACGTGAGCCGGCCAATGTTGTTACCGTTCAGGTCTCCAAATATGTCAATGGCTACTGGCACAGTGAAGATTTCAAGGTAAGCCAGGGAGATGTCATCGGAGGTCTTGTTGAAACCGAGACTGAGACCGAGCGTCAAAGAAATCAAAGAAGAACCGAATTCGGTCGAGGCATGGATCCGCGAATGGGTGCCGGAAGAGGGATGACGGATCCGCGTATGAGTTCTTTGGGTTCTTATGGCCGGCCTGAGGAAAAGTCTGTAGTACCGGAGACAATTGATTATAGTACAGGAGCTGTTATGGTTGATGCTGTTCCAGTGAATGACTGGGCCGGTGATAAGAATCTTACTACCAGGCGTTATTACGATATGCTGTACAGTATGGATGGAACTGATATTGAACACATGCCTGTCAGAACGTCATACTGGGCTAAAAATTTGCAGAGTTGGTATGGTAAGATCAGCACATTGGAAAACGTGACTAAGGAGCCTTTTAAGTCCTTCAAATCAGGAAGCAGAGCACGTCCCGGGAGACTTGGTGGGGATGAAATGGGGGGATACGACGACATGTATATGGAAGGGTATGACGACATGGGAGGCGGCATGAGCCCTTATTAATTGTCTTGTATTTAAGTACTTACCTGGTTGACTGTAAGGTTAAGTTAGTGCCGTTGAAGCGTCGATTTAAATGAGAAAAACTGCTTGCTCTTAATTATTATCATCGACTCTGCAAAGAAGGAATAAAAAAAAGTTGTGCGTTTTTTTGCGCGGGCATTCCGTTAGGTTTGGATTCTATTTACATATCTTTTGCAATTGCATTTGGTTTTAGTTTGAACTTCCCTTATATTGTTATTATTTGGTAAAATAACCTCGATGGTTTTTTGAATTTAGAGGGCCTAAAATAAGCCCTTAATCGCCTCGGCTAACG
>CAZWME010000644.1:2000-3693 GCA_964634515.1 uncultured Pirellulales bacterium
AGTGTGTGCCGATGTTGGTACTCAGATTTTTTCAGGAGGTAGTTTTATGCGACGAAATATGATTTTCATGACCTGCTTTATTTTTCTTGTATGCGATTTTGGCAATGTTTACGGGGGAAATGTCATTACAAGTCCTTATGCAAAATGGGAGAACGGCCCGTTACATAGTGCGGACTTTTTTCCTATTGCCGTATGGCTGCAAAACCCGGCTAAGGCATCAAGATATCGCAGGGCCGGTTTTAATACGTATGTGGGTCTCTGGAAAGGGCCGACGGAAAAACAGCTTAAAGAACTGAAAGCCGCTGGTATGAAAGTCATCTGTCACCAAAACAAACTGGCTCTTAAATATATGGATGAGCCGACTATTATCGGTTGGATGCACGGGGACGAGCCGGACAATGCCCAATCTTTGGGAAAGGGAAAAGGATACGGACCGCCGATTAAGCCCAAAAAAATAATCGATGGCTACCATAAGATTCGCAGCACTGACCCCACTCGGCCCGTGCTTCTGAACCTGGGTCAGGCTGTGGCATGGGACGGTTGGCACGGCCGCGGTGTTCGCACAAACCATTCTGAGGATTATCTCGAATATGTTAAGGGTTGTGATATTGCCTCGTTCGATATCTATCCGGCCGTTCATTCGAATCCCCAGGTTGCTGGTAATCTGTGGTACGTCGCAAAAGGCGTCGAGCGCCTGAACAAATGGACCGATGGGAAAAAAGTAGTGTGGAACTGTATCGAATGTTCTCGAATAAATAATAAGCAAATAAAAGCTACTCCGAAGCAAGTCAAATGCGAGGTGTGGATGTCTATCATTCACGGCTCGATGGGATTAATATATTTTGTCCACGAATGGCAGCCTAAATTTAATGAATCAGCGCTTCTTAGCGACGGGAGAATGCTTTCGGAGGTTACTAAGATAAATAAACAGATTAATGCCCTTGCGCCGGTATTAAACAGTTCGACCATCGATGCTGATGTGAGTGTGTCATCTGAGAACGAAGATGTTCCTGTTGCGATTATGGCAAAAAAATACAAAGCCGCGAGGTATCTTTTTGCTGTGGGCATGAAGGCCGGTTCGACAAAGGCGACATTTACTGCCCCGGCTCTGAAAGGCAGCTTAACCGTAGAAGTGCTCGGCGAGAACCGAACGGTTCTTTCGAAGGATGGTGTTTTCAGTGATAGCTTCGATTCGTGGGATGTTCATCTTTACCGAGTAGAGGACAAAAACACGAATTGATTTTGTCCTGCGCAAGACGCTATAGTCTTGGAAAGGCTACATTATGAAAAGAACCGCTGTGGTTTTGGTAGTACTCGTGCTCTGCGCGGCAGCAATAGGAAGTCCCATACAGAGTGTGGAATTTATCAAAAGCAAAAACAAAATTGATGTGATGATTGGAGGAAAACACTTTACAAGTTATGTTTATGGAAACTGGCATACCAAGCCGATGCTTGTACCATTGCTGACTCCTTCGGGAATTGAAGTGACTCGAAGAAATCCGCTTACGGAAATGAAAGGCGGCAGTGACGACCATCAACATCACGTAGGTCTTTTCTTTGCTGTTGATAATGTCAATGGAACCAAGTTCTGGAACAACGTCGCACCGCTACCGCAAATCAAGCATGTCAAAATAACAGAAGTCGCCGGTGATAACGGTAAAGCAAAGCTTGCGACTGTAATGCATTGGATAGA
>CAZWME010000645.1:0-3687 GCA_964634515.1 uncultured Pirellulales bacterium
GATCACTACAAGTGGTATAAAAGGTTTTGTACCCTCTTTGACAGGCGATTAATGCGAGGTTATGTAAAGCTTTACATAACCTTGCTTATGCAAACAAAATGATTATGCAAAGTAATATTTTCTTCCAGTCTTCATATCAAGAAGTTAATATACTATTTCCTGTAAAATACTTTCCATAATATTTTCACTTATTATTGTATTGACAGCAATACCGCTGTCAGTCAAAATAGATATGATTATGGAAAAAACAAAAGAAACTTATGAGCAGGTAATTGCAAAGGCAATAGCCTACATTCAAGAGAGATTCTCTCGTACAGACCGTACAATACGCTTCTATAAGCTCTGTTGGGGACGAGTGAAGGGTTATATGGACTCACAAAACATCAGTGATATCGATGCGTCCGTCTGCAGAAATTATCTTCTAAACGAATTTAATGACCGTGACTTCAGCCAACTGACTAAAAGAGAGCAAGAAGTAGTAAGCACTGTAAACATTCTTATTGAGTTTTTGGAAACAGGTGCAATCCAAATCAAAAAGGAGCAAATTAATCTTGATGGCCCGGTTGGAGCTATGATGATAAAATACCTTGTTTTCAAAACAGATCAAAGACTTAATATTAAGTCTATTAATTTATATGAACTTCATCTTTCCCGGTTCCTCCATTTTCTTAAAAAGAACAACATAGAAGCGATCACTTCGGTAAGCTTAATGCACATTCTTCATTATATCAAAAGCATAAGTCCCCGTACGATAACTGTTGCGCGCACATCTATCCAAGTATTAGGGGGTTTTTTCAGGTATTTGTATACTCAACGGATACTGGAAACGGATTTTTCATTTATGATACCCAAGAGCAATTACAAATCTCAGCCGAAGTTACCATCAATTTACTCAAAGGAAGAGGTTGAAAAACTGATTTCATCAGTTGAAAGAAGCAGCTCTGTTGGTAAACGTGATTATGCCATCATCCTGCTTATGGCACGATTGGGACTACGGGCTTCTGATATAGCCAATCTGAAATTCGAAAATCTATTCTGGGAGCAAAACATGATCTGTCTTGTTCAATACAAAACAGGCAAGGAGATTGAACTTCCCTTGTTGCCGGAAGTTGGGAATGCCATCATTGATTACCTGAAATACAGCAGGCAACACTCAAACGAGCCTTTCGTTTTCCTTACTGTACGATCGCCTATTATCCCAATAACACCCGTTGGAGTTTCGAGCCTGATGCAACATGCTTTTGCCAAAGCTGGTATAGATACAAGAAACAGGCACCATGGTTCTCATGCTCTACGCCATAGTCTTGCCGGTCGTCTTTTGGAACGGCAAACACTGCTTCCTGTGATTTCTGAAGTGCTTGGTCATGAAAATACAGAATCAACCAAATTTTATCTTCGTGTGGATTTGACTTCTATGAGATTATGCGCGTTGGATGTTTCTGAAGTGTTACCGTCATTTTATAATCAAAAAGGAGGAATTTTCTATGAGTAAAAGTCAAGCTTGGGGCATTTATGCCCCGTATATCAGACAATTAATCGATTTAAAAAGAGGGCTCGGTTTTAAATATGTTACAGAAGAATCCATTTTTCTACGCTTTGACCGGTTCACCACTGAGAGAGCTGAAACGGAAGTAGGTATATCCAAAGAGTTAGCGGACAAATGGTGCGAACGGTGGAATAATGAATCAGACTCTTATCGCTTTAATCGATGTCTCTGTCTTAGTCAGTTATCCTCCTATTTGTGTAAGTTGGGAATACGCTCATATATCCCAAAGATTCCCCGAAGACAATCAACGTTTACGCCTTATATTTTTTCAAAAGAAGAAATGACCTCGATTTTTAATGCTGCTGATGCATTGGTCTTACCCAGGAGAATCATGAACTCCATGATCTTTGTTGTACCGGCTCTGCTCAGGCTTTTATATGGTACCGGCCTTCGTATTGGAGAAACTTTATCACTTCAGAACAAAGATGTTAACCTAACAGAAAACTATATTATGATTAAAGACTCCAAAAACGAGAAGCATCGTATGATCCCAATATCAGAATCCCTCTCGGCTGTATGTCAGGACTATATCAATCACAGGGAAAAGCTTCCCATACCCCAATCTAATAATCATCCATTTTTTATTAACCTGTACGGTTCCACCTGTGTGCCACATACCTTTCATAGATATTTCAGGCTTGTACTCAAAGCCGCAGGAATACCTTACAAGGGAAACGGTCATGGGCCAAGGATCCATGATATTCGTCACACTTTCACCTGCCATGCATTGGCGAAAATGGCCGAATCCGGCATTGATCTGTATACCTCTTTACCAGTTCTATCTACGTATCTGGGTCACCAGTCATTAAGCTCAACAAATGCTTATGTAAGGCTGACTGCAGCAATGTATCCGGGACTGCTCAAAGATGTTGATATGATTTGTTTGAACGTTTTTCCTAATATAGAAAACTATGAAACCGACTGATTTTTCTAAATACCTGACAGATTTCTTCACCAGATATCTGTCTTATGAACGGGGTTGCAGTTCCAACACGATTATGGCTTACCGGGATACTTTTGTTCTTTTTATAACCTTTATGCATCAAGTCAAACACATAAAGGCTGAGAAATTATTTATGAAATCAATAACCAAAGCTTCAGTTATTGAGTTCCTGGATTGGCTACAGTCGGAACGGAAATGTAGTAATACAACAAGAAACCTGCGACTTGCCGCGTTCCATTCCTTCTTTAAATATTTGCAATACCAGAACCCGGATAACCTGTACGAATACCAGGATATCATGTCTGTTAAAGAGAAGAAAACCAGGAAAAGGGCGTTAAATTATCTCACGGTAGAAGGCATTAAGTTACTTCTTGAACAAACAGATGTAACTACAAAAAGAGGGCGCCGGGATCTGGCGCTGTTATCGCTTATGTACGATGCCGGGGCAAGGGTGCAGGAAATGATAGACCTGACTCCTTCGAGAGTCCGTCTGGACAAACCTTACACGATACAAATTACTGGTAAAGGGAATAAGACCCGGATCGTTCCTTTATTGGAGGAGCAGGTAAAAATTTTAGGCAAATACCTGACCGAATCCGATCTGATCAAACCACAGGCAAAATCATATCCTTTGTTTTCCAATAATCGCCATGAAAAATTGACGCGTACTGGTGTCACTTATATCTTGTTGAAGTATGCAGACAAAGCGCGAAAAATAAATCCAAACCTTATCACCGGAAAATTAAGTTGCCATTCTTTACGCGCCTCAAAAGCGATGCATCTTCTGCAGGCTGGAGTGAACCTGGTATATATCAGGGATATTCTTGGACATGTATCTGTCCAAACCACTGAAATTTATGCCCGGGCTGATTCAAAACAAAAGCGGGAAGCAATTGAAAAGGCATACGTTGATGTCACTCCCAAAGAAGACCCGGTTTGGGGAAACAATGAGGATATGCTTAGTTGGTTAAAAAGTTTTTAATTTATTCTAAAATATTATGCAAAGAGATATGCCTTTTATATGATGTTAATATGTTGAATAATAGCAAAAACGACAAATTCTCTTTGCATAATCATTTTGTTTGCATAAGCCAGGCTTCTTGCGATATGACTTTTACCTACACCATTCATCTTGCTAGTGTAAAGATTGTTTAATTACCGAATTAATGTATCTTTGTGCTATGGCACGAACAGGAAC
>CAZWME010000646.1:0-3683 GCA_964634515.1 uncultured Pirellulales bacterium
CTGCCTGCAACTCAGTAGTAGAACTTAAGTTCGGGCCGCCGTTGACCTCAATGTTCCACAAGCTGGTGGTATTTCTTAAATGAACGTGAGGTGTACCAGTACCCCAGGTATCAGTATGCATAACGGCGTAGTAGTCGGAAGTATACGGTATGTCTCGAGGTTTGAGCCACATCGCTAATGACCAGGTTCCTTCGACAATTTGGTCATCCAGGTCAATATAGGTTGATGTGCCGTCAAAGTCCAGCGCAAGGCCGATCTGTCCGCCTACATAATTAGCCGTACCACCCACGGTGCCGTTATACCCGTTGCCGGACAGGTCAATGGCATCTCCATCAAGGGGCCAGTGCAACACCAGCTCCCCTAAAGCATTGCCTGCAACACTCAGCAACAAAACAAATGAAACCAGATAAATCAATTTTCTGTACATAATAGTCCTCCTTCAAAAAATATAGATTGTTAATTGGAATGAAAACGATTCACCACAAAATACAAGGCTTTTTAAACCCATCTCCTCTCTCACTTTGAAGATTGTAGATACTTTTCCAGTATTTAGACGGAAAGCCACAGATTTTATCTACATTATTTATAACAAATCAGCTAATTTCCCGTCAAGGAAAAACTACCAAGTTATTCATACTTTTTTGCAATTAAATCATCAATTGAAAGCACACTAAGCTATGATTTAATAAAACAGGCTCATTGGCTCACGATCTCTGCTGTGCCGACGGTAAATTGTAATTCCTTTACAGTTAAGCTGATAAGCTGATTTATAGGCCTTATCAACAGAGGCCACAGTTGCTTTTTCGCTGAAATTTATGGTTTTACTGACTGCCGCATCACAGTGCTGCTGAAATGCCGACTGCATCCGAATATGCCATTGTGGGTTTATATCATAGGCGCTCTTAAATATCCTGCGTATTGCCGGCGGGATTTGAGATATTTTTTGAATACTACCGGCTTTAGCAATTTGGTTTTCGAGTTTTTTGCTGTAAAAACCATGAGATTCAGATGCCTGTTTGAAAATCGGATTTACCTGGAGTAATTTTTCGCCGTCTAAAATTTGCCTGACAAATACCGGAGAGTAAACCGGCTCAATGCCGGAGGAACAATCTGCTATGATACTTATCGTGCCGGTCGGAGCTACACAGGTAATGGATGCGTTGCGGACCTTTTTCTTTCTTTTAGTCCGCCAAATGCTGCTGTTCCAGTTTGGAAACGGCCCGCGCAGATCGGCAAGCTCACTGCTGGCTTTGCGGGCGCTTGTGTTTATAAAGCCCATGAGCTCGGAGCCGAATTCGGTGCCCCGTTTTGAGTCATAAGGTATCCCGAGCAGAAACAGGCAGTCTGCAAAGCCCATAACTCCCAGGCCGATTTTGCGATTTCCCTGTGAAAGACGAATGGTATCCCTGACGGGGTATTCACACACATCGATAATATTGTCCAGAAATCGTACGGCTAACCTAACGGTCTGGGCCAATTCCGGCCAATCCATTTCTGTTTTACCGTTAGAGACATTCACGAATTTGGTCAGGTTGATACTGCCTAACGTGCAGGCCTCGTAAGGCAGCAGCGGTTGTTCGCCGCAGGGATTGGTTGCTTCTATACGGCCCAACGAAGGAGTTGGATTGTCACGGTTGATTCGGTCTATAAAAACTACGCCCGGCTCACCGGTTGCATGTGCGCATTTTATTATCATTTTCCAGATGTCACTAACGGTAAAAAACTGGCCTGTCCGTTTGGGCCCTGGTCTGCCTTTGCCGGTGAGTTTGTGCAAATCGGTAATTGTGTAGCTTGTAATATCAATTTTTCGAGGCAATAAGTATCTCTGCTGGTTGCGGGGATTTGTTACCGTGTGAAGTGTTTTGCCGGATTTGAGTAGCTTTTTCATCCAGTCATCTGTGATTTTGACTGAAATGTTGAAGTTGGTAAAGGCGTCCAGATTTTGCTTGGCGTGCAGAAATTTCAGTATGTCCGGATGTTCGACTCCCATCATACCCATATTTGCACCACGCCGAAAAGCACCTTGCTGGATTGCATTGGTAGTCTCGGAAAAGACACGCCAAAAACTAATCGGTCCCGATGTTGTGCCGCCGCTGGAGGCAACTCGGTCTCCTGTTGGCCTTAATTTATCGAAGGAAAATCCTGTTCCGCCTCCGGCCTGTTGAATCAGGGCGGTCTGCTTTACTGTCTCGAATATGCCTTCTATGCTGTCTTCAATCGGCAATACAAAGCAGGCGCTGAGCATTCTCCGGCGTTTTGCGTTCATAAGGGCAGGAGAGTTAGGCAGAAATTTTAACGATGCCATCAAATCATAGTATTTCCGATGCCATTGTCTGATTGTACTGTCATCTGCACCGTATTTGCCTTCGGCTTCGGCTATCAGTGAAGCCACCCTGCTAAAAAGCTGGGCCGGAGTTTCGATGCACTTGCCGTCCCGGTTTTTTATTAAATATCTGTTTCGCAGGACAGTTAAAGCAATTTCACTGAGCACGGGTGTATTTCCAGGTGGCGATTGAATATGAAACTCAGCCATGAAGAACCTTAACTTTTAACAGTGTATAACAGATTTTGGGTAGATTTCTGTTGCATAGGAATGATAAAAATAAACGCTACAGGTTTTTTTTTCTTATCCATTTAAAACGAAATACATCACGAATGCTTTCTCTGAATCGTACTCCCAGACGCTGTGTGCTTGTCTTAAACTCCATTTGTCTTAAGTCATCCGTGGTGGGCTTTGCTGGCGACCTTCCGAACACTGTCAACAAAACAGCGGCAATTGAACTGAAAAATGAATTTATCTTTGTTCGAACATGCATAATCAGGATTCGCGTTTTTCATGGACGCGATTAATTATTTTCCAACAACTGTAAATTTATCTTTGTACGGCTAATTTGATACCGGCTAACAATTCCTGGCCGGTCCTGCTTCGCAATTCGGATTTGGTGTACAATTGATGTCTGTCCAGGATTTCCGGGTCGTAATCATAATATCTTTGCACAGCCCCGATACCGCCTTCGACAGCGCCGATGGTTTCGTATTGGTTGTCTAAGAGCCACGAGCTTAACTCGTCATCGTATTCGGCTGGATAAATAAGCGCCACTACGTATTTATCATTACCATATTTCGACAAATGTACTTTGGCTCGGCAGGGGGGGGCTGACCCGACGGCCAGGTCAACAAGTTTCTTGAAGTCTCCTCTGGAGGATTCGAGGGAGTTCGAGTAAAAAAACATCCCTGCCTCAAGCTCGAAGGTCTGAGCCGGCAGGCCTTTTAGTTCGAGCGTGCCGTTGGGGTAAGCTCTATGTATTTTATAGACCTTGCTGTGCTTATATTTCTCGCTTTCGAGAAGTTCTGCCACCTCTTCAGCGGTAAAGCCGACACCTGCGTGGTCACCGAAGTCGAAGATATACAGGCCGATGTATTTTTCGCTATTTTGTAACTTTGGTAGTTTCATAATTGTGTATTATAACCTCGGTTTATATGGATTGCACGCATTTTATGATAGCAGAAACCGGGTAATAATCGTCTAATATGTTTCAAAGTTTCTTTTTTTTATTTTTTTATCTTCCCAATAGTTGTTTTTTGCCATATATTCTGAGAATATTTGGTAACACACCTTTGAAAATTCAGGAATATTAGCTGGAAGTGTAGTTTTAGTTACAGCTTTTATTAAGAATAATGGT
>CAZWME010000647.1:0-3677 GCA_964634515.1 uncultured Pirellulales bacterium
GATTTCAGGTACGAGGCAGAACTTAAGCTCGACCGTAAGGAGCTGGCCGAGCATATAATGCTGGTCGATTTGGCAAGGAACGATATCGCACGCGTGGCCGAGCCGGGCAGCAGAGTCGTTACAGAACTGCTGACGGTTGAAAAATACGCTTCCGTCCAGCATCTGGTTAGTAACGTCAAGGGTACACTCGCAGTCGAGCTTGACGCATTAAGTGCATATCTGGCCACGATGAATATGGGCACGCTAACCGGAGCCCCGAAGATTGAGGCAATGAAGATAATTCGCCAACTGGAAAAAACAAAACGAGGCTACTACGGCGGCGCTGTCTGCTATCTGACAGTCGATGGCCAGTTCGACAGTTGTATTACCATAAGAAGCCTGCAGGTAAGGGACCATACCGCCTATATCCGCGTCGGCGCCGGTATCGTACACGACAGTGTCCCGAAGACCGAATTTGAGGAAACCGAACATAAGGCAAACTCCTGTCTGCGTGCGATTCGCGAACAGTAGAAAAAAGTACAGAATCCCAGATACAAAAGACAAAAAATGAGTAAATACATTATCAGAGCCCCGAACGTCAGTGAGGGGTAAAAAAAATAGGAACAATCCTATGGAAGATAGAAGCAGAAAAGTCTTGTTCATCGACAATTTCGATTCGTTTACTTACAATCTCGTAGATGATTTTTGCAAGCGCAACTGTCTGGCCAAAGTTTACCGGGCAGACACTGCGCTTGAAAAACTAAAAGTATTAGCCGAAGAATTTGCCCCTGACTTGCTTGTGATTTCACCCGGGCCCGGCACGCCGGATACCGCTGGTGTCTCCCTGCAGGCGGCAGGTTACTTCAAAGACAAACTCCCTATATTGGGTGTTTGCCTGGGCCATCAGGTAATCGTCCAGTATTTTGGTGGTAAAATCGGCCATGCACCGAAGCCGATGCACGGTAAGCCTTCGAGAATAACTCACAATGAAAAGGATGTATTCGCCGGAGTTGAAAATCCCTTGCAGGCCGGTAGGTATCACAGTCTTGTCGCAGTTCAAGTGCCGCAATGCTTAGAGAAAACCGCCGAGTTCGAAGGTATTGTTATGGGAGTTCGTCACAGGGAGCTTCCAATATTCGGCGTGCAGTTTCATCCGGAGAGCATTTTGACTCCCGCAGGTGGCAAGATAATCGAAAACATTTTATCAATCGCTGAAAAAGTAACAGCTAACAAGTAAGCCATAACTAAAATTAAAAGGAACCAGATTATGGCCCAAATAACAGAATATATAAACACACTCCTCGAAGGAGAGGATTTGAGCTTCGAGCAGGCGACAGACTTGCTGGACGTTATTTTTGAAGGCGAAGTACCTGAAGCTCAAATTGCAGCTTTTTTGACAGCGATGCGAATCAAGGGATTAAAGGCGCCGGAAGTGGCGGGGCTGGCCAAATCCCTGCGGAGCCACGCCGTCAAAGTAGAAACTGGTATCGAGAACATGGTTGATGTTGTGGGTACAGGCGGCGCTGCGATAAAGACCTTCAATGTCTCAACAGCCGCCGCCTTGGTAGCCGCAGGTGCCGGTGTATATGTAGCCAAGCATGGCAATCGCGCGATCACCAGCAAAAGCGGTTCGGCTGATGTCCTCACCGAGCTTGGTGTAAAAATAGATCCCGGCCCGGAAGTTGTGGCCGAGTGTATAAAGCAGGCCCACGTCGGATTTATGTTTGCGCCTATGTTCCACCCCGCGATGAAATATGTGCAGCCCATCCGCAAGAGTCTCGGCTTTCGAACGGTCTTCAATATTTTAGGACCTCTGACCAATCCTGCCGACGTCCCGGCCTTAGTTTTAGGAGTGGCAGAGGAGGCACTTATGGAGATGATGGCACAAGCCCTCAAAATGCTCGGCAACCGGTATGCTATGGTCGTTCATAGCGATGGATTGGACGAGATAAGCACACTAACGACAACCAAAATACTCGAACTAAAAAATGGTCAAATTACAGCCAAAGAGCTGAATCCGCAAGAGTTGGGTATGGGATTGGCTGATATAGAGGACTTAACAGTTACCGACGCAAAAAATAGTGCAACAGTCATAAGAGAAATCCTTAGCGGCAAAGAAAACGGATCCCGCAAAGATATAGTTATTCTAAACGCCGCTGCGGCAATAATCGCCACAGGCATGGCTGATGATTTCGCTTCGGCAACCAAGATAGCTGCCGCATCGGTCAGTGAGGGCAAAGCGTCAGCCAGCCTGGAAAAATTAATCGAGGTCTCAAATCAGGCTTGATTCCTAAGAAAGCCTACGAGCAACAAATATGTTAATACTTAAAGTCAAAATTTGCGGTATTACCAATTACCAGGACGCTGTCGCGGCAATGGACATGGGCGCGGATTTGTTAGGCTTTAATTTTTATCCGAAAAGCCCCAGGTATATAACGCCGCAAAATGCCGCCGATATTATAAACAAACTGCCCGGCTTTATAGATACCGCCGGCGTGTTTGTAAACGCCACGACCGAGCAGATCAACAAGACTGAAAACACATGCCATTTGAACTGGATTCAATTACATGGCGACGAAGACCCGGAATTCTGCCGGTTGTTTCTCTCGCACAATGTAAAGACAATGAAAGCAATACGCGTAAAAACACAAACAGACATCAAGCAGGCGGAGAGCTTTTTTACGGATGCTATTCTGTTGGATGCTTTCGATCCGCAGAAATATGGCGGTACTGGACTAACATTCGACTGGAATATAATTGGGCATATCGGTAAGCGTGTATTCCTGGCCGGCGGGATAAATCCCGATAATGCGGTACAGGCTGCTAATTTAGGAGTTTACGGAATTGATGTTTGTAGCGGGATCGAATCCGAACCAGGCAAAAAAGACCATAAGAAAATGAAGAAACTGTTTAAAAATATACATCATCTTACAGGATAAATACGAAACACAAGGAATAAAATATGAAATATAAAGGCAGATTCGGAGATTACGGTGGTTTTTATGTGCCGGAGGTTTTGATACCGGTTTTGGAAGAATTGGAAGAGGCTTTTTATCGCTTCTATCAAGACCGGCAGTTCACAGCCGAGATGGCGGAGCTTTCTGAAAAATATTCCGGCAGACCAAGCCCTCTTTACTTCGCGAAAAGATTCAGTGAATATGTCGGTTTCAAGGTCTATTTAAAAAGAGAAGACCTTCTCCACGGGGGCGCACACAAAGTCAACAACACACTTGGACAGGGCCTGTTAGCAAAATATATGGGCAAGACCAAACTTATCGCCGAAACCGGCGCCGGCCAGCACGGCCTGGCGACAGCCATGATTGGTGCCCTGTTCGGGATGGAAACAAAAATATTCATGGGCGTTATAGATATCGAGCGGCAGAGCGTCAACGTCCACAAGATGAAACTCTGCGGAGCAGAAGTCATCGGAGTTGAAGGCGGCACGGGAACATTAAAGGATGCCATCAATGATGCGCTTCGCTACTGGACGGCTCACGTTACCGATACGTTTTATCTTTTCGGCTCAGCCTGCGGGCCGCATCCGTACCCGACGATTGTAAAACATTTTCAAAGCTGTATCGGCACAGAAGCCAGGCAGCAATGCCTCAAACAATTACGCAGGCTGCCGGATATGGTTGTCGCCTGTGTGGGCGGAGGCAGTAACGCCATAGGTATTTTCTCAGGCTTTATTGACGATA
>CAZWME010000648.1:0-3664 GCA_964634515.1 uncultured Pirellulales bacterium
GAAGCAATGATTCATCATTCATCACTCCAATCTGCTGGAATTTTTACACCCAAATACGAGCTTGTATTAAAAGCACAAGGTAATCACATGCTCTTCGACCGTATCAACGATCCGGAGCAGACTAAGAATCTAAACAATAATCCTAAGTACAGGAAAGTGCAGAAAGATTTAGCCCGACGAATTATCCGCCATAATATAGATGTTAATGCCCCGGCGGTATCCTGGCTGAAAAAAATAACTATCGTCTAAGGTTACTGGTTTTTTATTACGAGCTTTTGAATTTCTTACATTTATTTGTTCTTAGTTGTTACAAGTAGTTCTGCATTACCTACCCAGAGAGCAAAATATGAATTCTTCGCTTCATGGCGTTTCAGTAAAATCAAGAATGGCTTGTCGAAAACGAGCTTCCCTCCCGATGCAGTAATAGGTATTAGAGCCTCGGATATAAGAGTAACGCCTGTTTCATCCAATCTGAACCTTATCAACTGGGCTGCATAACCAATAGGTAAGCCATTAATTTTGTTGTTTGATGTCTTCATTGAGCGGTTACATAACTCCTGATACTCTCGCAAGATATTGAAGTTCAATACCGGAATAAGAATATCTCCAAACATCGGCATCTTCCTGGGAGTTGATTTTGCTATTCGCTCTTCAACCATCCTGATTGTTTCCGCCAATGAATCTAATGGCTTGACCTTTGCGAGTATGAGCCTGTCATCTTTAGCTTTTGTTTTAAGCTCGATAACAAAGTCGTTGCTGTTAAGATAATCGATAATTAAAACCTGGCTTGCCATGTCGATTTCGTCTTCCATGCACTGATATATTCCAAAGGAATCTATGTTAAATCCCTCAAAATTCAAGTTGCTATGAAAGCGATCGAAAGCATATTCAAATGGCAGTGCTTTGAACATATAGGCGTAAGCGACTGCAATCCAATCCATTTGAGGTAAAGAATTGAATAATTCAGGACTTGCCTGACCTTTGAATTTTTCCTTCAACTCTTTCTTTATCTTTTCAATAATACCTTCCCTGGCCAAACCGGCCATTGCTATATAACTGGCTTCATCAAGGTCATCTTTAGTTGTGGTTTTCTTGTTGAGTATCCTGACCATAGGTGGGGCGGATTCCATCATGATTGGACCGCCTGCGAGCTCGTAGAGTTCGTTCCATGCCAGTTGAAAAGTATTGCACCAAAGGATGTTCTTGCCTTGCTCTATACGGGTATAGAAATGAGGTGTTACAATGGTATTTTTAAGGTCTTCAGCTTTTACATTTAGGTCTGTATTGCCTGCTAATTCTGCGTGTGTTAAATTTTTTGTTTTCTTAAACAATATTAGATCGTTTACAAGGAATGAATCCGTCCTGTGAGTTGGCTCACTGTAGTTGGCAATTGGGTAACCGCCTCGACGGGGTTCTCCCGAAAGGTCGTCCCAAGTGTAAATGTTGTCATCGTTTACGCCGCAGAATGGGTTTTCTTCAAAACTTACATGGCCATCTAAGAACAGGACATTTTGTCCTTCTTCTTGGTGGGCTATTGCATTTCCTATCTTTACTGCTTCTCTACCACCAGTAGGATTATATGAACTCAGCAAATCTGCACTTTTACCTCCTGCTGCTTGAGAGCTAATCCATGGATTCCGGTCGGCCGCCACCGCCATACCCGGCTCATTCGATGTAGTCAGAGTATAAAGACCGTATGGCATATGGTAAGAATAGCTGCAATGCTTTGATGGTACATCGCCAAAGTCCCAGAGATCGATAAGCTCTCTGTCTTCTGTTCCGAGGCCAGTAGGTATGAACTCAGTTGCCCCGTCATCACCCGGACAGATAAAAGTTTTGGGTGGTACCTCGGCATACTTGACCAGAAGATAGAAGCTGGAAGTAATGGTAGCCTGGCCTCCGCTGCCGTCGGAGCCTAAGCCGTAAGCGGCATATCGGTTATCGGCCATCCAGTTAGGTATGGCCATGCTCCACATGCTGTATCTGCCTCCGGCACGCGGTAGTTTATCATCGTAGTCATTGGCATAAATAATCATCGCCTTGCCTATCCCGGATAGATTCCTTTTGCATGTGATACGGGAAGCATCTAATCGACTTTTTTGGAAGGCCGGTGGTACGATGCCTAAAAGAAACAGGCACACGAAAACTACAATTACAACCTCTACGATTGTCAGCTTTTTTAAATTGTCTCGCTCTGTCATCTTTGTTCTCCCTGCAAAGAGTTTCATTTTATTATGTAGAATGGTATCATAATTCTACATATTTCAAAACAAAAAAGCCGGATATTTATTAAAGATAAACTTAAAAGACTTTTCTTACTGAATATATATCTGCTCGCCTATCGCGTTTAGAGGCTCTTCGATAGTTAATTTATCTCCCAAAGTTTCAGTCAGGTTTGGCAAATCATATACTTTTAATGCTCCGTGCACCGTGTTTACGAATTGATTTACAGATATACCTGATTCAATGACATCAGACCAGGAAGCAAGCCCCCGTATAAGTTTAACCGATCCGAACAAATCCGGTTCAAGGGCCGCCGCGTGCAATGCGGGGACACAAATGTTACCGACCGCAACCAAATCCACGGGACCGCCCTGCTGCTCTAGAAATCTTGCGCAGGTCAATATATCTTCGCCGCGCATTCCGACATAGGAGCGGCCTAATAGATATGCTGTATAAACATTTTTCCAATCGAATCCTGTCGCTTTTCCAAGTGTACTCTTTGTGACCTGCCCGGTTTCACCCATACTTCTTAAATCTACGGCTAAGACCGACCGCCCAGCTTTAATTAACTTCTCGATAGAACCGCCCGGCCCGGCATCTTCGTTTTTGCCCTGATCATTGATATACAACACCACGCCCCTGGCCTGTCTTTGTTTTGGCGAAAACATAAGGGCCGGCAGATATATCCCATCTTCAACCGTGATAATCATCTTTTTAATAAAGTATCCGTCTCGCTCAATGACATCCAGTTGCTCGACTTTTGGCTCGGGCAATTCTTTTAGGCTTCGGATACCTGTGATTTCGCGTACCTGATTAAGCAGTTTATTTTCAGATGTTTGTTTCCAGAGTTGCTTACGCTTTCCGGCTAACTTCTTTTCATAGTCCCTGTTCAAATCATAGGTTGACCGTGCCCCTTGCAGTTCCATGACCTGGCCGGTCGATGTACATTTAATTTCTTCTTCGCTGAGCAATTTAATCTCCGGTTCGGTTATCGGTTCGTCTTTTTTAAGCAGCCATCGCGACATCCATCTTACAACGCCCTGCCGTTGTATCTTATTGTAATTGTGAGAGGCATCGTTTTCCAACAGGCCTATACGTTCTGCAAATCCCATGCGTGTATAGAGACGCTTGGCATACCGAAAAGAGTCCCATACCCCCTGGATATCGAAGAAGTCATTCGTCGCCGCACAAATGAGAGTCGGTTTCGGCGCCCGCATCATAATATAATCTGCGTGGTCCATTCCAAAAGCAATCTGCCCGAAAATGTTCTGTTCCGCGTCCTGTGGTCCAATAGTTGATAGAAGGCGGTCAAAACTCGTAATGTAACAGCTCGGCGCTGCTGCAACGATGCGTTTGTCCAGTGACATCAGATGCGAGGTCTGAGTCCCCCCGCCGCTGTTGCCCGTGCACCCGATGCGTTTGGAGTCGATTTCCGGCCGCG
>CAZWME010000649.1:0-3661 GCA_964634515.1 uncultured Pirellulales bacterium
GGGGCAATCCCGTGTGATTGCCCTGATTTGCTTTCGCAGGAAAGTACCGGGTCGTTGTGAAGAATCTCTAATTCTCTAAATTTCCCATCCCTTCTTCATCCTGAGCGGAGACGAAGGATCGGCAATATCTAATCTCTAATCCTCTCATCTTTCTTCTTCATCCTGAGCGCAGTCGAAGGGCTAAATTAACCAATTCCCTAATTCTCTAATTTCCTTTTACCTTATGCCCTTATGCTCATATGCTCATATGCCCTTATGCCCTTTTATGCCCTTATCCTCTTATCTTCTTATCTTCTTATCTTCTTACCCTCTAATTCTCTAAAATTCCCTTCCCTTCTTCATCCTGAGCGGAGACGAAGGATCGGCAATCTCCAATCTCTAATCCTCTCCTCTTTCTTCTTCATCCTGAGCGGAGACGAAGGATCGGCAATCTCCAATCTCTAATCCTCTCCTCTTTCTTCTTCATCCTGAGCGCAGTCGAAGGGCTAAATTAACCAATTCTCTAATCCTCTAAATTTCCCTTCCCTTCGATATTCGGTATTCCGTGTTGATTATTCGATATTTCTTTTTCTTTGTGGTTTCCATGGAGCGTTTTTTTTATTTGTGCGAGATACACTTCACGAAATACGAGATATGCGGCCTATGGCCGCCTGCTGTTCTTGATATATAAAGCCCTTTACTTCGGTAAAGGGCTTTTTTCGTTACTGGACTGGATTTACTGATGACACTCAAGCAATGTTGTTGGTATCATCCATTTTTATGTGTAAACAAATCGTATAGAATTGGTATGATAATAAGGGTTAGAATACCTGAAATCAGAATCCCGCCTGCCGAAGCGATGCCAACACTGTTTCTCATTTCCGCACCAATGCCCCTTCCTAATGCCAGCGGCATCATCCCCAGGACGGCTGCGAGGGTAATCATGACAATCGGACGAAATCTCTCGCACGCGGCCGTAATCATTGCTTTATGCCGAGGGATACCCTCGGCAATGTGCACGTTGAGCTGGTCCATAATCAAAATGGCATTGTTCACTACTATCCCAATCATCATGACGATTCCCATCAACACAAACACCGAAATACTCTGCCCGGTCAGGGCAAGCGCCCAGAGAACCCCGATAAGAGCCAGCGGCAGCGTCACAAGAATTAGCCAGGGTTGTTTGAACGATTCCAATATAGCCGCCAGAGACAGAATAACCAGTACAACGGCTATCAAACCAGCCTCATTGAATGCTGCGGTCATTTCCTCGAACATTTCGTAAGTACCTGCAAATTTATACTCGTAACCTGGAGAAAATTGTCCTTTGGAGTCAATTTGATCCGAGAGCAGGTTAGCCGCGGTTCCCATCGGCAGGGTCGTCGCCAGATTGGCAAGAAGCTTAGAAACTCGGCGTTTGTCTTCCCGCGTGATCTGGATCGGCACAAGCCGCTCTTCCACACGGGCAAGGTTACCAAGCAGTATGGGTTTGCCCGGAACAGCAGGAAACAGGAACCTTTCAACCTGCTCTTTGCCATCCCGATCGGCCAGTTCCACGACGATGTCGTAGTTGCGATCACCTTTTTTGAATGTCCCGGCTTCCAGGCCCTCGAGGTTGGCTCGAAGAGTCATGCCGAGTCCGACAACCGGCGCTCCCAGATCGGCCATTACGGCCCGGTCCGGCAGTACCGCCAGCTCGGGTTTGCCCGGTCGGACAGTTGTGTCGTTGTCTTCATAGCCTTGAATTTCATCGGCCAAATCCCGCACTCGAAGTGCAAGTTCGTCGAGTACCTGGAGTTCTTTACCTGCAATCTCCAACTCAATGTCCTGGGATTGCCCGCCGATGATCGCAGGCTGTGCTACTGTCACGATGCATTCTGGATAATTAACTATTCGCTTGCGAACCTCGTCCTGTAAATCATCGATAGTCAGAGTCCTCTGATCGCGGTCTGAAAAGGTCAGCAGCACTTGAGCAAGATAGACACCTTGTGTCGATTGCCCAACAACACCTTCGACTTTGCCAATGGAACTGAGAATGTGCGCCAGTTCGGGTGTATCTTTGAGCCGCTCTTCTATCTGATGCACACGTTCGAACGTACGGTCCAGGTTATAAGAGGTTGGGTACTCCAGCTTCACAAATAACTGAGCCTTATCCGGTTCATCAAACATGCCGAAGCCCACCGTTGGCGCCAGTGACAAAGCGTGGACAAACATTAAAATGACAACCGCCAGCATACCCAGTGCTGCAAATCGATGCCGTTCGTTAAAGGACAGGATTCGGCGGTAAACCTCAACCGTTCCTCCGAGTAAGCGGTTGAATCCGATTTCCATGCGACTCAGCAGCCCCTTTCGCTCGGAATTGGCAGGTTTGAGTAGTATCGAACAGAGGATAGGTGTCAATGTAAACGATATGAACAACGACACAGTTGTCATAATCAACATACTCAAGGCCAGTGGTTTGAGGAACATTCCGACCATGCTGCCCATCATGGCAATCGGGAAGAGCACGACGATGTTGGTCCCGGCACTGGCCAGAATCGCTACGGTGACTTCCTTGGCGCCCAATTGTGCGGCTTCTCTTGGATTTCCTGTTTGGTTTAAGCGTTTGACAATTGCCTCCAACACCACAATGGAGTTCGTCACAAGAATACCCACGGACATGCCGATGGAGATCAGCGTGGAAGTGTTGAGAGTGAATCCAGCCAGTTGCATGAAGAACAGGCCGATCACAATAGTCAGCGGCATCGTAATCGCCACGACGAGTGTCGATCTGAAATTGTACAGAAAGAGAAACAATATACCGGCTGTCAAAAGAATCCCTTGGCCGATGTTGATCCAGGCGCTCTGTACAGTGGCTTCAATGAACCGTCCGTCGTCGGTGATCCAGACGAGGTCCATGCCCCCGGGCAGCTCCTCATTGAGTTTGTCCATGGCGGCCTTAACGCGGTTAACCACGCGGACAGCGTTGGCCTCCGCCTTCTTCACAATCTTGATATAGATACACGGTTTGCCATCAATGGCGGCTCTCTGCCGAAGCTCTTCAGTAGTCATAGCCACTCGGCCAATATCCCGAACATAGGTTCGCCGGCCCTGCTCATTGGCTACTTCAAGCCCGCCGATGTCTGCGACGGATTTGTATTCAGCATCGAACTTCACAGAGTACTCGTGTCCGGCGTCTTTTAGATGGCCGGATGGAATTGTGCGAATACCATTCTGAATTGCGGTGACAATATCTAAACTCGAGAGCCCCTTAGCCGCGAGATTTTCCTGATCAAGCATCACATGGACTTCACGCTCGGCCCCGCCGATTAGTTCGACATTGGCAACACCGGCAATGACCGTGATTCGATCTCGAAGTGTGTTATCCGAAAAATCATAGAGTTCATTGAGGGATACGTCCCCGGTCAACGCCAGATGGATGATCGGTGTCGCATTAATATCGAACTTTAGAATCTTGGGATCCTCCACATCCTCTGGGAAGTCCGCTCTGACTAGATCAAGCTTTTCGCGGACATCCGTGGCAGCAATATCCACGTCAACATTCAGTTCAAATTCAAGGAATGTCTGGCAAACATTCTCCATACAAGAGGAACTGACATGTTTCAGTCCGTCAATAGTCACAACCTGGTCCTCGATACGTTTGGCCACGTCGGTTTCGATTTGCTCGGGACTGGCACCGGGA
>CAZWME010000650.1:0-3658 GCA_964634515.1 uncultured Pirellulales bacterium
CAAACATGCATCTTTATCTTCCGGCGGCAGCAAGGCACCCAACCGTGCAAATGCTCTGAAGTTTTTTGTTATAGCCAGTGATACCACCGGCCCCCCTTCACTAAACGAAACATATGTAACAGCAAATTGCTTCTGCTCTTCAAGCCAGACAATACGTGCGTCTTCCAGCCCCCATCTTTCCTCACGAGAGCTTTGGTCGGCCTCGAGAGTGGGTGTTGAATCAATTTCCCAGTTAGTGAATCCATCTGCACTGCGTGCAACAGTCAAATGTGAGAAACCTCGCATATCTTCGACACGAATCAGCAGCAATACCTCTGAATTCAACTTAGCAGCCGCCGGATTAAAGACGGCGTTTGTCGCGTAGGGCCAATCATCCGGCGTCATTATTGGATTACCCTCGTATCTTGTAAAAAGCTCGTTTGCTTTTTGTTGCCTTGCAAGTTCGGGCATAATTTCGACCTTTAAATATAAAATAACTTTTTTACATAAAAATCCAGGTGCAAGAAACTAAAATTTGATATTCTATAGCTTCAGCCTCAAGCCCCTTGGAAAACCTTACCTAATTTAATCGGCAAGAAGACCAAATTTCTGTAAGTCAAATTGTGAATTTTAGATATAACAACAAAATTTACGTCCCAGCGTACAGTCCCGAATATCTTTCGGTGTATATCTCAGGTTATTGTTAGTACCTTTAAGTACCAAACGCAATTCAATATTAACTTTTAAGACTATACTTTTTTTACCAACTGTGTTTCGTACAAGCTTTGGTACAATGGACAGGTCCGTATAAGCTCATCATGCTGGCCTTGAGCAATAATCCGGCCGTTATCCATTACAACTATTACGTCCGCCGAAATAACGGTGCTGAATCTGTGGGCTATTATGAAGCTTGTCCTGTCCTGCATAATTTCCTCGATAGCTTTATGAATTTTTGCTTCACTGTCGGCGTCAATTTGACTTGTCGCCTCGTCGAAAATGAGGATGGCGGGATTTTTCAAGATCGCTCTTGCAATGACAATTCTCTGCAACTGTCCGCCGCTAAGGCCCGAACCCTGCTCGCCTATGACTGTGTCATAGCCGTCGTGCAAAGGAGAAATAAATTCGTGCGCGAACGCTCGCTTGGCCGCCGAAATGATTTCTTCTCTGGTTGCGCCTTGTTTACCATAAGCAATATTTGCCGCTACCGTATCATTGAAAGTAACAACATTCTGTGTAACCATTCCAATCTGGCTTCGCAGACTAAATAGTTTAGCGGCGTGAATGTCTTTACCGTCAATCAATATCCGGCCGGCATCCGGGTCATAAAATCTCGGTATCAGATTTGCCAGAGTTGTTTTTCCCGAGCCGTTCGGTCCTACTATAGCAACATTATGTCCGGCTTCCACCGACAGGTTGATACCTTTTAATACCGGAGTTTCAGAACTCGGATATTTAAATTCGATGTCTATGAAATCGATTTTATTTTTTAACGGCTCAAGCTCAAAAGCCTCCGGTTTTTCGACTTCCGGTTTTTCGTCGATTATTGCATATACCCGCTCGGCAGCGGCGTTGGCCTGTTGAAGTTTGTTCCATACATCGCTCATCCTGCGTATTGAATCCGCCGTAGCACCAAGCGCGATAAGCAGCGCAAAGAAATCAGCCGGCTGCACCGTCCCCTTGTAAACCCAGTGTGCACCGAAAACCAAACACACTGAACCGGCAATCATTCCGAGTGTTTCCATTAAAGGGTCTGTTGCCGAATCTATTTTTGCAATTCTAAATTGTCTTTTAAGAAGCTTGCGGTTGATTTCAATAAAAGCTTTCTCTTCGTATTCCTGCTGATTATAGACCTTTATAACCTTGATGGCCCCCAGTGACTCTTTCAACTTGCCGAGTAATTCCGCCCAGGTTACAAGTGATTTTTTAGTCGCCCGTTTTATTTTCCTTCCAAGTTTGCTGATCACGAAAAGGATAACAGGTGATCCACACAGAAAAACCAGTGTTAGATTGCGATCTATCCACATCGCCCATGCAATCAATCCTATTGCTTTTAAGGGCTCGCGAAGAGTTTTGCCTAATAATATCTTAATGCCAATGCCGACTACCATTACATCTCCATACAGCTTGCTGGCAGTATTGCTCGAGCCTTCATCGGCAAAAAAGCTGACCGGAATATCAAGAGAATGCCTGAAAGCATCCCTTCGCAAATGAACCAGTGCAGTATGCAGAAGTTTTTGTACAGTATAATCCTGATAGAACCTGGCCATGCATCGCATTGTTGTAACGACCATCATCATTATTATGATAAATACCACGGCTTTTCTTTTACTTTCTCTGGTCCGTTCTTTCGGCAGGAACCTAAGAAGCCTTTGTGCAAAATCTGCATAGAAAGGCTTCTCACCGCACATAAGCACCACTTTTTCAATTCCCGGCATCAACTGTCCGTTTTCGTCGAACCTGCGGTATTGAACTGCTATGGACTTGACATTTGAGACGGTAGCCAGTTCCTCAAGGAGTTTACTCGATAGTATTCTTTCGTTTTCACTGATGATACTAGCTGCGGCTCCGACAATCTGGTCTGTCGCTCTGAGCCCTGCCTGTTCTGCCAAGCTATCGCTCTTAACGGCTGCAACTCTTAAATAAAACGCAAGATTCCTATTGTTCGGGTCAGAAAGTTCAAAGCTATCGGGGACGTCGAAACTGAACCCATAACGACTCTCACTAATCTCTCTGTTTATCCAGCCGTGGAGTCCCTCCTCGCCCATCATAACCTTCAAGAGCGGCAAAATAGTTGCAAAACTGAACGAAAAAAGTATGCCTATAAGCAGCGCACTGCATCCAATAGTCACCAATCTGTGCCATTGCGGCCAGATATACTGAAATACCCGCTTAAAAGCCTTCATTCGATAGATTACTCCAATATCGCGCAATAGTTCCTTCTATGCGTTTCGTCTTCCTTTGTTAATAACGATGGCACACTAACAAACTTAAACCTTTCGGTCAAGTCCAAAGACTGTTGACTTAATGAGCTATTTTTATTAGTTTACCGTGTTTTGAAGGAGAATAATTGAATGAAAATCGACCGTTTAGTTTTAGGTGCGTATGAAACCAACTGTTATGTCCTTCGCACCAGCGAGGCCGCTCAAGACTGTCTTATTGTTGACGCAGGCCTCGAGGCGGAGAAGCTAATCAAGTTCCTTCAGGAACATAAATTAAATCCTGTCGCGATAGTCCTTACTCACGGCCATATCGACCATATCGAAGGGGTAGCCGCACTGCGAACTGAGTTTCCGGATATAAAAGTGCATATCCATAAGCTCGACGCCGAAATGCTCACAGAGCCTCATACAAATCTTTCCGCTATGACAGGAGCCGAATTCAGTGTCGAACCGGCGGATTTTTTTCTGGAAGAGCCAAGTGTCATCGAACAAGCCGAGATAAAGCTAAGTGTACTTCATACCCCCGGCCATACACCGGGAGGCATTAGTCTTTATTCAAAGGATGATAAAGTTGTTTTTGTTGGAGATACACTTTTTGCCGACTCAATCGGCAGAACAGACTTTCCGAATGGCAACATGGAACAATTACTACAAAGCATAAGGGAAAAACTCTTCATCCTGCCTGATGAAACACAAGTCTATCCCGGCCATGGCCCTATTACCACAATAGCCCACGAAAG
>CAZWME010000651.1:0-3651 GCA_964634515.1 uncultured Pirellulales bacterium
GTTTTTCTCCAGTGTGTCGACACACTGACCCCACTGCCTTCCTGCAAAGAGCTTGAAGGCTTTTTCTTTAATATCTGACGATGCATTTCCGATGTTCAATTGTATCCTCCTTACGATTATTCGAGATATCCCAGACTTCTCAACTGTCTTTGCATCTGCTCCGTTTCATCTTCATTCAGCGCCGTTTCATTTGAATGCTCGTAACTGGTGGTTTTCTCAAATCTGATTTCATTCTCTTTGACAAAGTCGTCACTTATTATTTCGTTGAGTACGTGTCCGTCGACGTCTTCGGGAATGGGCTTCCCCATAAGATAAAGTATAGTGGGCATGATGTCATAGATATCTGCATCGACCTGTTTGCTTTTGATAACGTTCCCATAAGCCAGAAATAGTCCGTTGGTATCGTGATCGCCGGTTCTACATCTGTTTGCAACCCTGTTTTCGCCGAGAATGTCACCACCGATGCTTTCGTTTATAGAATATCCCTCATTTGCAACAACGATCAGGTCTGGGCTGTCGGAGGTGCATTGCAGCGAATATAACTGG
Organism: uncultured Pirellulales bacterium; assembly: GCA_964634515.1. Lineage (GTDB taxonomy): Bacteria > Planctomycetota > Phycisphaerae > Sedimentisphaerales > Anaerobacaceae > NIOZ-UU13. The sequence goes on from CAZWME010000651.1 coordinate 547, forward strand.
TCGGTCCTGAAAACGGCATTTATGACATTTTTATTTGTCTGAGGATCTTTTAACTTGAGCAGTTCTTCTGTAATCATATCGCACAACTGATCATACTGTTCTTCTTCCACAATACCGGCGGGTTCCCGCCCTTTGAGATTTATGAATACCATTCCGTGTATTAACAATGAACATGCCTTTGTGTTCTGCCAGTCAATTTCATTTTCCAGGACTCCCCGGGCGGGAAGGAAACCTCTTATGTGCCTCAGAAAGGCAGATGGAAGAAGCGACTTGAGGCTTAAGAGTCCCACTTTTTTTATAAACCAGCGGAAACTGGTTGTTGAGATGTTCATTTTAGCCAAAACGTTCTTGGTTTTGGATCCTCCTTGAACCCGCAACAGCCCCAGATTCTGCAAGAAGTTGTTGATGTAAAACCCCCTCGTAGCTCCGGCAAAGCCGTGATCAGAGGCAACAAACAGAACCGCATCGTCGTCCATCTTTTGCAGGATATCGCCCAAGATGTCGTCAATCAGTTTGTAATATTGTACACATTCAGCATTCATCGATACAATCTCATCCCATAGGAAATGCTGAATACGGTCAGGCCCCGTAAAGGCCACAAAGAACAGACCCGACGGGGTTTTTTCCAGCAGGTAGTTCATTAGTTTTCTATCCTGCTCCGTGACCCTGACAACTTCATTCAATAACGCTCCGGTATCCTTCGAATGCAGATACAACTCCAGGTCTATGTCTATCGTGTAGTCAGGAATTAGCTCGAAAATATCGTGTTTTAACTGATGAGGAAAGACAAAATCAGTATTCACTCCCGGTGTCATCAGACCGGAAATCATAATGCCGTTTACCTCGTCGGGAGGGTAAGTGAAGGGTACACTGGCAATCGTCACTTTCTCGCCGTTGCGGCTCAATATCTTCCATATCGGCTCCGCATGAGGAGATGTGCATTTGGTGATCAGCTCAGTTTTATAGCCCTGTCTTTTTCTAAATTCGTAAACACCGTGTTTGCCCGGATTCTTGCCTGTAGCCAGCGATACCCATCCCGGACCCGTAATCGCCGGAATGGTCGAACGCAGAATTCCGTAGCAGCCTTGCTCCATTATCTTTTTGAAATTGGGCAGTAAGTCAGCCTTTACGTAGGGCTCCACTATTCTTAAGGTCATTCCATCTAAGCCTAAGAGAAAAACTTTCATAATTCTGAAATCCTTTCTATTTAATCCTAATTAGTTCCTGTTGCGGAAACAGTATTTGTCATTCTAGCGGAAGCGGGAATTCGTTCGCTGGAGATGACACTGATTGCAACGCACAACTCTAAAACCTTCCCCAAAAACGGAGTAAACCGTTAGCAACCGGCTGTCTTCCGAGCTGCAAAGTGAACAAGCCAAATCCTCCAAAGGTTCAAACGATGGTACCTTCATGAAAGGCATCTTTATCGAACCATCCTTTGTTGCTAAAGCTCTTATCCCTTTTGCTCCACTTGATTTTTATAACCAATCGCTTTCTTCTGCAGCTTTCCTTTGAATGTATTAAAGATGAACATGTCTTCCGAGTCCAAGCCCCATTTATACATCAATGTGATAAAGACCAGCAGGAACAAAAGCACCGAAATGAATAGTTTTTGCATCCCAGTCCAATTGGTCAACATCGACTTGAAGAGTAGAACAATTGCACAGGCAGTCATTGCGAACAGAGTCGGTTTTCGGAATTTTCTGCTGAACGGATGTATTCTCAGTAAGATACGCACTTGGAGAAGCATGAGCACGTTAAAGACGATGAGGGATATTCCGCTGGTGATGGATGCACCGAGCATGCCCCAGGAAGGGATCAAAAGGTAGTTTAGCAAGATGTTAAGAACACAAATGCCAAGCGTGTTATACATCATCAGATCCTGCTTGCCGGACATAACAAGCAGTGTTCCAACAGAGCCTACACTTGCGTTCACGAAATGGGCGAAGGCAAGAACTGTAAGACAGCTCCAACCGACCGAAAACTCCCGGCCGAAAATAGTCATGATTTCTTTAGATAGCAAAACAATCAGCAAAAATACTGGAAGGCTCGCTGTGTAGACCCATGCTGTGGTGATCTTGAATATCTGCCCCAGCTTATGTATTTCTTCTCTGTTGTATAAGTCGGATATCATCGGCGCGAAGACGGCATTATAAGAGGCCAAAAGCATGCTTGTCAGCATAGCAGTCCTTATAGCTGCGTTATAGACACCCACTTCCTCGGAGGATCTAAAATAGCCTAACATCAGCGTATCGGTCCACATCACGAGGAAACTTAGAAACGATGCCAATAATAGGGGAGCAGAGAACCTGAGTAGTTTCCTGGTTTCGGGAATGGCCTCTGTCTGCCTTATCGCAGGGAACGTTCTTGCGAGAAAATGCAGTGAGAGAATTGATGCCAGTAGAACGGAAATGACGTGTGCGACTAATATTCCCCGGAGTCCGAATCCTATGACGAAGAATGTGGTTGATAAGACCATATTGCAAATTGGCCAGAAAATGTTTTCGCTGTAAACTGTATATTTCATTATTTGCGCGCCTCGGGTGAAGGCTAACGACATTGTCATCAACCAGAAGAAAGGCATAGAGAAGCTAAGTAGCTTTATCACAGTTTCCAACTCGGGTTTGTTGAAAAGTCTCCCAAGCAATGGCTTTGCGGAAAGGAACAAGCAGGCACCGACAATTATGCTCAGCGCAAGCGTGTACTTTAACGATTGGACTATCACGCCTTTAATTCTGGCCTTGTCACCGACGCCCTTATATAATGCGACAAATCTAAGAGCGCCCGTGTCCAAGCCGAATCCGCTGAGCGTGCGGGCAAAACTGAGGATTGTGAGGCCCAGCATAAACACGCCAAACAATTCCCAACCTAACATTCGTGCAATTGTGACTATGTAAAGATATTGAATTCCGCGTCCCAAAACTTTGCCTAACAAAATTATGCCGGTCCCCTTGCTAATGCGGATAAGCTCTTTTGCACCAGTGTCGGATCTTACGCTTTGATCTTCGAACATTGATACTTTCTCTAACTTGTTTTTACTAATTGTCTCCGGCGATTCAACCGACATGAGCTGTTCTCAAGAGGTTTTTTTGTTCTCGTGACCGT
>CAZWME010000652.1:0-3644 GCA_964634515.1 uncultured Pirellulales bacterium
TAATTAGAGCTTTATCCTGAGAACAAACGACTTTTTTGCTCTTGAAATTTTACGGACAGTAAAAACGCGGGAGGCATAAAAAATGAGACTCGTTATCGCCGTAATGATCGCCGTCATGGCCGTTATCAGCATCGGGCAGGGGCCTGCCGGAGCAGAGGACATGGTTGATTACTGCGCCATCCCGCCCTTTATCTCTGCGAAAGGTCCCCCCCTGGTAATGTTGGTTATATCGAGGGAGCATAAACTATTCATGGAGGCATACACGGATTACAGCGATATAGACGAAAATGGTACCATTGATACCACCTACAACGACGCAATTGATTACTACGGCTATTTTGATCCTGAGAAAACCTATTCTTACGACGGCAGCAAGTTTGTCCCTGAAGGCTCAACGATTCCAAATACTCACAAGAAACCCAATCCCAGCAGCTCCTATTGGAGTGGGAACTTTTTAAACTGGGCCACCATGTCCCGCATAGACACCATCCGCAAGGTATTGTATGGAGGGAAGCGCTGCGTAGACGACCCAGGTTTAACTGTCCTGGAAAGGGCGTCCATACCAACCGATGCCCATAGCTGGGTCAAGGTCTATCCAGGAAACCCTTCTGATTTTGCAGACTCCAAATACACTGGAACCATAACCCTGGGTAATACGACCTTGACCTCGGGGGGCCTTCCGCTTTTGCGCGTCGCTACCGGGAATGAATCAACCGGCACAGATGGCTGGCCCCGCTGGGCCGCCAATGAGAGGTGGCAGTGTGTCAATCGCGGTAAGGGCGGTGACACCCAAGATTTTAAAATCCCACCCACTACCGATATTGATGACTATACGGTCAGGGTTCAAGTGGCGGTTGATGGTAAGTTGGGAACGGAGAAGGTAAAAAAATATGGTGATGACTATAAGCCCATAGGATTGCTGCAAGAGCACGGTGAAGATGACACGATCTACTTTGGATTGATAACGGGCAGTTATAGAAAGAATAAGTCCGGCGGCGTCTTGAGGAGAAATATCACCAGTTTCAGCTCGGAGGTAACCGCTGCTACCGGCGAATTCACCGCCGTATCCGGGATCGTCAAAAACCTGGATGAGATTGAAATTGCAGATTATCAATATGGTGATGGCACCTATGGTAGTGCCTGTGACTACGGTTTGTATAGCTTCAGCGATGATCAGTGCCGGAGTTGGGGGAACCCCATCGGTGAGATCTATTATGAGGCCCTGCGGTATTATGCCGGTGTGGGTGCCACGTCTGCCTATGCGGCTGATGACAGCAGCTACGGCCTCACCACGGAGACCTGGGTCGATCCTTACAGCGTGTATCCCTGGTGCTCACCGCCGAATATCTTGGTGATCACCGATGAAAACCCCAGTTTTGACTCAATTGATGAAGGAGTTGGATTAAATGAATATTTCGGGAGCGGTGACATCGGTATCAGCAGTGTAACGGCCTTGACCAATGCTATTGACGAAGTAAGTGCATCCGTTCAATACTTTATCGGCAATAACGGCAGCACTAATGATAACCAATGCACACCCAAGACCATAAGCGGATTGGGAGCGGTGTATGGCCTGTGTCAGGAAGAGCCGAGAAGAGAGGGGAGTTACCATATCGCCGGCCTGGCCCACTATGCAAAGACTCATGATATGTCTGATACTGCCGATAATGCTCAAAAGATTACAACGTATTCGGTGGTCTTGAATACCAAGCTGCCGGAGATAATAATCCCGGTAGGGGGCAGCCCGGTAAAATTGGTCCCGGCCTGTAGGACCTATAGCAGAGATAACCCTCACTTAATAATTAACGGCGCCCTGGTGGATTTTCGCGTTATCAGTCAGGACTCCGACTCAGGGAAGTTCTACGTCAACTGGGAGAACTCCGAGCAAGGGAGTGACTTTGACCAGGATTGCGACGGCTATCTCACGTATCAGGTGAACGGCAGCCAAATTACCGTTACCGCCCAAATCACGTCTCACTCCGCCAGCCGGCGCTTTGACTTCGGATACATCTTGAGCGGCACCCAAGGTACTGACGGGTTACACTTAGTAGTTGATTCCTGCGATGATTGTGATCATCGATATGATGCTCCTACTACTCCCTACAATTATAAGTTTTTTGGTGATGCCTACACTGACCCTGCGGATGAAGATCAAAATCCTATGCTAGAGGCATACCAACCTCTAGCCCCTTCCGAGTGTGGGGATATCAACACATATAAGACAGCCTGGCAGTTTCTCTTTAGTTCGGATACCTATACCGCAGGCAGTACCGCTGACCAGCTCTTGAAAGACCCCCTGTGGTATGCAGCCAAGTGGGGCGGGTTTAATGATATCGATGGCGATAATATTCCCGACGACGACCCCAACGAATGGGACAGGGATGGGGATGATAACCCCGATACCTACTTCTACGTACAAAACCCCGCGAAGCTCGAAAAAGAGCTCAACAAGGCCCTCGGTGAAATCCTCAGACGCACCTCTTCGGGCACCGCGGTCTCGGTCCTCTCCACCTCTGCCGGCGGTGAGGGGGCGCTCTTCCAGGCCTACTTCAACCCTTCGGTCTACGACATAGACCCTGTGACAGGGGGGGTATCCGAGGTGAATTGGGTCGGCTACCTCAATGCCCTCTGGGTCGATCAGTACGGGAATTTACGGGAAGACACGGGAAGCGGGGGCAATCCAGACCAACATCTGGTCTTAACGCAAGACCCCATTATTGTATTTGATCTCGATGAGGACGGCGATACAGTGGTGAAAAAATATGCGGATGCTGACGGTGATGGCGAAATAGATGATCCCAACACGCCGAGCACCTATCCACTGTTTGGTCTACAGCCGATATGGGAGGGAGGTAAAAAACTGACAGAGTTGGATGCGAGTCTGCGGCAAATTTCTACCTTTATCAATGAGGATGGACTCGGCACTGTGCCAGAAACGGATGAGTGGGACAAAAATAATTTTACTACCACTAATCTCGCGAAGTTGACGCCACTACTCGATGCATCCGATCCCACTGATATCATTAATTTTATTCGGGGAGGCAATTGTACTACTATTGCTTGCCGAGACAGAACACTTGATGGAGTGACCTGGAAGCTCGGCGACATCGTCTATTCGACCCCCACGGTGGTGGGGAGGCCGATGGAAAATTACCACCTTACCTATGGCGATACCACCTATCTGGATTACGTCAGGATGTACAAGGACAGAGAGACTATGATCTACGTCGGGGGCAACGACGGCATGCTCCACGCCTTCAGCGCCGGCACGTACCACGAGGGAAACGATTCCACTACCGGTGACACGGACAAGGGATGGTATGATGGTACCTGCGGTAAAGAGCTTTGGGCCTATATCCCGTACAACCTCCTGCCTCAGCTCAAGTGGTTGTGTGATTCCGGATACTGTCACGCCTATTATGTGGATCTGAAGGCCAAGGTGGTGGACGCCCGGATTTTTCCGACGACTGGAGATCCAAACCATCCCAACGGCTGGGGTACGGTGCTTATCGGCGCCATGCGCCTCGGCGGAAAGGAGATTACCGCAAACGGTCAGACGTTCCGCTCCGCCTATTTCGCCATTGACATCACCGTCCCCGACACTCCCGATCTCCTCTGGGAGTTTACCGACGGCAACCTCAATT
>CAZWME010000653.1:0-3636 GCA_964634515.1 uncultured Pirellulales bacterium
AATTTTAAAATGACTTTTTGAAAGCTTTATTTTGAGCATTTGGGCAACACGCCCTGTATACTATTAAATTCCAGGCAAATTGTCACCTATTATATGAGAAATCCGGGAATAAGCAGTAGGGAAGATGAAGGCCCAAAGTAAACACATAGTGTGGTCGGAATATATGGATCGTCTCAATGCAACATTCAAGGCACTTGTCGAATCTTCAATAAGCCAGAGAAAAAACAAGGGGGGTTAGGGCGCTCTTGGGGGGTGGGGCCAATCTCAGGTTCCATATATCTGCTCACAGTATCGATTCGATTTTTGTGCATCATTATACATTCTACCGGTGAGACATATGTCAGGAAGGTGTATCCGGTTGAAATATATCAATCATTTAATTCTTTAAGGGATCATTGTCATAGGTCTCAACTCTTAGACGCCAGAGACCATAAAAAATGTGCCATCGCCAGACGGTTCTCAATTGACAACCGATCTCAGTAAGTGTACCTTAATCTGTATTGATAAGTTATGTGCGTGACCAATATCCTCTGCTGTAGGGAGCCATAACCATATGAAACACCAAACACTTATCTGCTTCATCGTAATCCAAACCTTTGTTTGCACACCGGTGCTGCTGGGCATCGGGCCCACAATCGCCGGCGCTATTGACGATGTCGCTCTTAGGCATGTTCCGGCAGCAACGTACGTAGTTGACCAGGCGGCCCCCGGCGCAGCCGACACAAATCCTGGAACCGAGGAGATGCCCTTCAAGACCGTGCAGTGCGCGGCCGATGCGGCCAGGCCGGGCGATACTGTTTATGTCATGGCGGGTAAGTATGACGAACGGATCAAGGTAAAGACTGGCGGCACGAAAGGCAGGCCTGTCGCCTTCATGGCGATGCCCCGGCGTTTAGTGACTGTGTGTGGCTTCGACCTGGAGGCGAGTTACATTCGCGTGGAGGGTTTCGAGATAACAGCCGACAAGCCGGTCACAGGTGTCCAACTGCGAGGCAGCTACTGCGAAATCCTGGACAACTACATCCATCATATGATGGTGGCGGTCAGCGGGACAGTCGGCAGGCCGGGTACCGATGGTAACACCCGCGACTATTCCGAGGTGACGCATAACCGAATCGCCTATAACAAAGTTTACCACAGCGAGTACGGCTTCATCCTCGGCGGCGAGGATTGGCTTGTGGAAAACAACGAAGTCAGCCGCCTTTTCATGTACGCCCCCGGCAACAGGTACGACGACTGCGATTACTCGCGGTTCTTTGGCAAAGGCTGCATCCAGCGATATAACTACTATCACGGCAGTACCAAGCAGGAGATCAAGACCGCGCACGTCGATTGCCTTCAGACCTTCACGAACAACGGCGAGATCGCGATGGACCTGCTCTTTGAGTACAACACCTGTTTTGATTTCCATCAGATGTGCATGGTGGAGAGTGCGCCGCACCTCGGCAGCGTGCGGGGCTGGACCTTCCGGCACAATATTGTCTCGACCAATTCGCCGAGGATGCGAGGGGGCTGGGGTCCGGACATAATTCAGACGCCCGACGTGACGATCGAGAACTGTACTATCTCGACGGTAAATTGGGCCACCATCGGCCTGCGGGGCATGGAATCAACCGGCGGGCTGATCTGTAATAACATCCTCTGCGAGGCGGAGCGAGCCGTTGTCCACGGTGACCGGCACTTTTCCCCGGCCAACCCGGTCATGGATTACAACCTGACGTTCAGGACCGCGCCGCTTGCGGCCGAGACGAATATCAACGGCAAGGACCCTCTCTTCGTGGATCCCCAGCAACGAAATTTCCGGCTGAAGAAGGACAGCCCGGCTATCGGAGCGGGCAAGGGCGGCGTGACGATTGGAGCCATAGAATATCCCAACGTGTATTACGTCGATCCTCGTCACCCGGCTGCCGTGGATGAGCCGGGGTGGGGCTATCCGGCCGTGCCGCTGGCGAGTTTGGCCAAGGCGTGCGCGATCGCCCAGCCGGGAGAGACGATAGTACTGCGGGGCGGAGTATATCGCGAGGTCCTGGCCCCTAAAAACGACGGCGTGACGGTCCGCGCCATGAAAGATGAGAAAGTGATGATCAGCGGGACGGACCTGATCGAAGGCTGGAATCGCGAGGTGGACGGCAGTTGGTCGGCGAACCTGGTTGCCGAGCCAAAGAAGCTGCTGCGCGACGGCCAGCCGTGGAGCAAGTTCAGCTATGATAAGGCAGCCAGGCGAATCATTGTGAAATCGGGCGGCGACCCTCGGCTGCACGTCTTCGAGACGGTCGTGCGGGAGCAGGGTATCGACCTGATCGGCAAGAAGGACGCAAAGATTGAGAAGTTCACAGTAGTTGACACCCTGAAGGCGCAGCAGCTCGACTATCATTTTGACCGAACTATCTCGCGGGAGGTGTTGGAAAACTATCTGGACCGTTCCGTGACAATGGCGTATTTCCTGGTTACGGGAAAGGTGGAAGGCAATCGGGAATACCTGTACAGAGAAGATGATATCCGCTTGATTCGGAACATCGGAGCCAAGTTCATCGGCCGTGCCATCTATCGCTGGAACGGAGAGAACCGCCTGAACGATATTAGCTTCTGGACGGATGCAAAGGTGTTGATCGACAGAGTCCATGCGTTTGACCCGGATGTTATCTTCCAGGGATGCCTTTTCGAGACGATTAGCAGAAGGGTGAACAGTGTGAAAATTCCTTCCTGGGTGTTCATGGAATTTGGCCTCTCGGTGGAAGAAAGGACATTTTCGTACGAGGCCATGCTCAACCAGGACGGCAAGCTGGTCAATCATTGGGGCCGGAGCAGCGTCCCCGATGTCACCAGGCTTGAAACGCAACTGTGGTTCTACTACCTTGCCGGCTCGTACATCAATCTCGGTTGCGAGGCCCTACACATAGGGCAAGTGGGACTCATCGGTATGGCTGACCCGGATTTGAAGGAATGGTCCCGCTTGCTGAAGAGGATACGTGCTTATGCAAAAACCCATGCACGCCGTCATCTGGTGCTGCTGGATGCGCACGTACCGACGTGGGGCATGATCGTCGACGGCGTAAGCCTTCTGGATTTCAACTCATTTCCGCTGCGCATAAAGGAGGTGCCCGAAAAACCCTATGAGGCAGTCCTGGAAGTGAACCACCTCGATGCCATGTTCCTGAAGAGCAAGGGGTGCGTCTCACCCAGCGGCTGGAAGAGCCGGAGCCTGCCGTACCTCGTCGAATTCGACAACTACGGCAGAAGCAGGTCGCCGAATGTCGCCGATACCAGATCTATTTTCGTATGGGGATGGGATGAGATTTCATGGCTCTCTCTCCAGGACGAGGCATACCGAAACCAATGGCTTGAATATGCATACAACTGGATTAAAGAAACTGATCCCAACGGACATTTACAGATGCCCGTGAGCCGGATGATATCATGTCCGAACGAAACGTTCGGCAGCTATCGTGCCAACACCAGAAGTCCGAATTGTCCCATCGGATATTCTCAAGAGGAAACAATTAAAAAAATATGGAGCGATGCTCACAAGTAATGAAAACAGCACTTCATGTTCGAAATGTTACGAACTGGAATTCACGTCGATGCGAAGAAGTGAAGACGAGCGATTTTCTGGGCAACGACCTTCTCGCATCAATG
>CAZWME010000654.1:0-3633 GCA_964634515.1 uncultured Pirellulales bacterium
TATTGGATTCTATCTGCCGCTGGAGCTGTCTGTGCCTATCTTCGCAGGCGGCATCATACATTGGGCGATAAAGAGTTTCCACAAGCGGAAAAATACCAGTTCGGAGCAAATCGAAAAATCCGGCCGAAGCGGCCTGTTGTTTGCTTCCGGTCTTATAACGGGTGAAGCACTGACCGGAATCCTCCTGGCGATTCCGATTGTCATCCTCAAACAATACGACGTTGACCTTCCTATTATCGAGTACTTCACTGGTAAAACGATGCCCTTGGGTGGTTGGCTGGGTGCAGTGTTGCTGATAGGTGTGGCGTACTGGTTGTATCGCACCGCATTGGGAGAGAAACAGCAAGCATAATGCTCCGTCAGGCAGCAAATTAGCTGGCATGTTAAATCATATTAGTTCGCTTATGAATTGAGCTGCTTTCTGAGCTCCATTTACAGGGATTCGGGGATAATTTACTTCCTTACCAAGATTGGCAATCACCATATCAGCCAGAATCTTGGGCGTAGTTTGAGAATATACCATCTTGATGCCTGCCTGATGTCTGGCTAATCGCCCTGCAACGTGTATCTGCTGTTCGCAGTGCATCGCCAGAGGAAAATAAAGAAATGGTCTCTTTAGCGCGGTCAATTCAAGCGTTGCAGTGCCGCCTCCCTGGACAACGGCCAAATCGCTCGCGGCGAAGTGCTCATATAGAGCGGGAACATATCCTCTGACTTCTACCTCCTCTGGAACTACCAGTGACTCGATAGAAAGCCGGGGGCCAAATATCAGAACCATACGCACATCAGGGACTTTCTGCTTTATAATCGGATAAGCCTGCCCGCAGAGTTCCAGTAAATCTTTACCAATAGAAGTGCCGCCGATAGAACAGACAATCAGGGGTTCCGGACAATAGCCTAACTTAGAGCGGATCTTTGTTTTGTCGGCATATTCTGTCGGGTCGAATGGAAGAATATATCCTGTGAACTTATAGAATTTCCTGGCATGTTCCCGGCGGTTTGTTTGAAAAAAACCGAGTCTTTTATCAGGGATGTCTTCAATCTCACCTGCGAAAAGGGCCAGATTTTTCGAGCCGGAAAAGAGTTTGCGATCCCATTTTTTCCAGATACTATTGCTGACATTCACAAGTAACTTCTCAAAGGGATTTTTTGTGACTGAGTCCATGCCGAGAAAATCATAAATCATCACAAAAGGAGCTTCTAATCTGATGAATTTCATCGCCATAGCGGTAATAAGATCATAGGCCTCATCACTGATAACCAGATCATATTTTTCCCTATTGAATATTTTCTTGTAGATTTTTATGTTATGTCTAAGGACTTTGCTTTCGTGTGAGGCGTACTTCAAGGTGCTCATCTCAAAGCCTTTGGCGGTATTTTCGGCGTGAATATTGGCGTTGGCAAATATTTCGGCTTCCGGGAGAAGCTTTTCGCCAGCTTCCTTGAGCGTTAAGGTTGCCGGATGGCAAGCCAGCCAGGATAACTCTACTTCAGCGCATTGCCTGCGCAGTTGTATGGCTATTGCCAAATCTCTGGTGACATGCCCTAATCCTATTGAACCGCTGACATACAGAATTTTCTTTTTTGCCATCGACCTGCCTTTTAAGCCTTATTTCCAATTATTAAATTGCGTAGTCGGAAAATTCAACAAGTCTAAGACTCAGGATATCAGCGGTTCGTACTCTTCGTTCACAGTACTACTGCACGAACGAGTATATCGGGTCCCATGGGGGCAGCTTTATCGCGGGTTGTTCGTAAATATCCAGAATTTCCTTTGGAACATATTTTTTCTTTACGATGATGCTGTAAACATTTGTATCGAACCATGAATCGTAAATGGTCCAGAGGCCTTTGCTGCCCTTGTCATCTCCCCAACTGTTTTCAACCAGCCATTTTGCGGGTTTATCTTTTTGCATATCGACGCCGATGAAGACCATGGCGTGGTTGGGAACGCTTTCACGAAACAGCGAACGCTGGGCCTTAGTCATGGCCATATCGGTCATGTAAATAGCATCATAATCAAACATCCCCATGGCCATTATCCCGTGTTCTCTGCTTTGGTCTTTACCGACATCGCAGGCAAACCAGATTGGTTCGTCATCGAGCACGGCCTTAACGGCGATGTCTTTGAGAATTTGAATTTTGACGTTTGCAAAGTGGGCATCATCTCCGTCACGGATATTTCTTGTAAGATTAATGCTGTAATGTTTTCCGTATTCTTTCGAAGGGTCGTTAAAGATGTCCACGTATTGCCCCAAATCAACATCGACGAATTCCTTATAAAAGCTCTTCGGACTGTAGGTCTGGATTTTGCTTACAACGGAATTGGCGTCCTCAAATCGCCACTGGAACTCACTTGGCGGCTGGCCGAGGTTCAATACGAGCATTTGATAAACATCGGCGAGCATTTTCGTTTTTTCCGTGCGGATTTTTTTGAGTGATTTTCTTTGTTTGTGCATATTTCGGAGTTTTACGGCGTCGCTACGGAGCTTTCTGCTGATAAGGGCGTTCATCAGGCTTGTATTTCCGGAACTGTTCGTTTCGGGCATAATTTCCTGGGGAACAGCGCCATATTTTTCGACGAGGTTGACGACGTTTTCCCAATAGCCTCCGTCGGGTATGGGCTTGCGAAGCAGGAACTCCATTTCACGGTCGAGGATGTCACGGCCTGTGAATTCAATGATGTTTTCCAAAAAGCAGTTTGCCTTTTCGAGCTTGTCCCAGAAGGCGAGATAGTTCTGTGAGAACTCGAAGCTTTCGAGGTTGTTGTTTTCTATGACTTTCGGGCGCAGGATGTTCAGCCCGGCAAACAGCCAGCACCTGCCGCTTTTTTTCTGATTCGTGATGCCTTTTGTTTCGATTTTGTGGCTGAAGAGTTCATTGTGCCGGCGCAATACCTCGCGATTCAGGGCAAGACTGCTGATATCGTTGTTCGTGATGGAGTTATACATCGCCCGGGTATGGGTATCCATTTCAAAAGATGAATGGAATTTATCAATTGTCTTGGTTGTCAATGCACCCTCGTCGGCAAAAAGTGATGATACGGCGAAAACTACTACCAAAGGTAAAATAAAGCCTGTCTGCGGTTTAAGAATACATTTCATAATGAATCCTCCTTTGATTATGAGAAAGTTGAAGTTTGTAAATCTGGTTTTGTTTTTAGCTGGTGGATTTTCTCAAGACTATCGACGAATTGCTCCCGGGCTTTTTCCAGATAGGCGTTAACCTCATCTATATATCCGTCGGCTGAGGCCGACCATACACGGTTCAGGTATCGTTCGCCGGCGGCAAAGCAGCTCATCACGTCGGCATAGGCGGCAAGACCGTAACGATGAGCGATGCTTTCACGGGCGTCAACAAACATAGCAAGATCGTCAACGAATAGTTCATCAATCCGGTGGCGCATATCATACGTGTTAATCGAGTGCTTGTCGGTATTGAGTTTGTTGATATTGGTTGCTATTTTTTCAAGGCTGCTCTCTACAGTTTCAATCCTGGAAGCAACATGATGCTCCGTTTTACTGTGTCGTGCAGTATCGACCCTGATTGTAACAACTCCCGCCACTCCGAGACCAAGTGCGGGTATATACCACAACCATCTTACGGCACTTTCATCGACAACCGCCGCCAATG
>CAZWME010000655.1:0-3626 GCA_964634515.1 uncultured Pirellulales bacterium
AAACGCTTTTGCTTGATGCTGATTTTAGAAAGCCGATGCAACACAATATTTTTGAAATCGACAATTGGCAAAAGGGATTATCCAATGTAATTGCCTGTGATATAAACCTGGAAGAAGCGATACTGCCTGGGCCGGTCGAAGGCCTTGATATTGTCCTCTGTGGGGCTGAGATTCCTAATCCTTCTGAAGTACTAAACAGTGATGCATTTGCCAAGCTGCTAAAGGACTTTTCTGAACGATATGATCGTGTAATTATAGATTCTCCTCCGGTTGGGCCGGTTGCAGATAGCCAAATATTATCGGCAATCTGCGATGTAACAATTTTGGTTCTAAGAGCAGAAGTGTCCACTCGTAGGCACAGCCAACAGGCTCGAGACAGCCTGCAGAGTGTTGGTGGCCACCTGCTCGGTGCTATAGTAAATGATGTTCAGCGAAGGCACGGCCGTTATGGCTATTACTCTGGTTACGGATACTCCGGTTACGGATACTCCGGTCATTACGGCTACTACGGCGATAGCAGAGAAAAGAAAAAGGTCTCTGAAGGTTAATGCAGGTAGTTACAGAGGATCTATCAGAGTTTTGTTCTGTAGTAGCTAAACGTAAGTAATTGGTAAGCTAAGGATATGGTGAGAATCGCTTAATATCGCAATGCAAGGTTTTTGGATGGCCAAAACAAGCCATTATCTGGCCAGCTACTGGCCCGATCGTAACGATATATAGTATAGTTGGAAGGAATATCCACGGTTGACGTGATTGGAGAGTTCGTATAGCAGATATCAGGTGAAGGGGTACGCAGCAGTTTTGTGTATTGCGAAAATGGGTTCAATTATACCATTATTATTTTACATACTGTTTGCTATAAGATGAAATGGTACGATTTTTTTGTTTTCAAGCAGAAGAGAGGGTTTGGCAAGGTTGCGTTACTGAAGTCAGATGTGGATGCTGGTAGCTCGACATAAAAAATACTTTTATATGAAAATATGTCTGAACATGAGAAAACTGAATACATGAATTTTGACAGAGAACATTATATTGATATTCATTGTCATTGCTTGCATGATATTGATGATGGTCCGGTGACATTGCAGGAATCGATTTCTCTATGCAGAGCTTTAACTGAAAACGGCATAAACGAAGTAATAGCGACTCCACATCAACTAGGACGTTATGGAGATTACAACGAAGCTGGACGAATCAGAGAAAAAGTTGCTGTTCTTAACGAAGAGTTGGAAAGTAAAGGAATAAATCTGAACGTAGCGCCTGGCGGGGACGTTCGTGTGGACGAGAGGCTCTGTAAGCTTATTGAGACTGACAAGGTGTTAACTCTTGCGGATAATGGTAAGTATATTCTATTAGAGCTTCCACATGAGGTTTTCATAAATATTGAGCCACTAATTGTCGAACTTTCATCTCTTGGAATCAAATCTATCATATCACATCCTGAAAGGCATCCGTTTATTGCAAGACAACCGCGGGTGTTGCTGAAATGGCTTGAGCAATCAGCACATTTGCAGATAACTGCTGGAAGTTTACTTGGTGATTTTGGTTCACTAGCCCATAAAGCTGCCTGGAACTTTTTGAACATGGGTTGGACATCGCTTGTGGCAACAGATTCCCATAATTTGGATGGTCGTAGACCTAGGATGAAAGAAGCTTTTAGGAGTATTAGTGATAGGCTTGGAGAGTCAATGGCACGCTTGGTTTGTATCGAGAATCCATTAAGAATATTGGAAGGTAAGGATATACTGTCTGCATGTACTATAAACACAAGGAAGTGGATTAATGAGGGAATACGGAGCCACTCTTAACAACACGAGGATTACTTTAAGTAAGTTCGACAATGCGATCGAATGGCTGCTGGTAGTTCTTTTGGCGTTTATGCCTCTTGCACTTGGTGTCAGGAGAGCTTGGAGTGAAGAAGTTGTAATAGCCTTATCAGGAGCTATCGTCATCTGCTTCTTGCTTAATGTTATGCTCTATAATGGCCCGGGTGTGACTTGGACTTGGGCTTATGTGCCGGTAAGTCTATTTCTACTTATCGCGACACTCCAGCTTGTTCCATTACCAGCGTCGCTGACAAGCATCTTTTCTCCGAATACTGTGGCTCTGAGACAGGACCTATTAGGCGATTTGCCAAATGCTGATGCTTTGTTGAAATCAATGCCCCTTAGCTTCTATCCAAACGCCACTAAGCACGACATCAGACTTGTATTGTCAGTTGCAGCAGTTTTTGTAGTTGTTGTCAGCACCTTTCGCTGCCCGGGTCAAATAAAACGCATCCTCATGGCAATAGCATTAATCGGCGGTATTATCGCTGTTGTTGCTTTGGCACAGGACCTCTTCGGGAATGGTAAGATATACTGGTTCATAACTGGTCCACATTCCCAAACTCTCTCTGGCCCTTTCATCAATCACAACCACTATGGGCAATTCATGAACTTGTCGATTGGCGCTGCACTTGCGTGGCTTTGCGTGAGACTGCACGAGCATTTTGCTGCCAAGAAAATTACGCCTTCTGTTGTCTATGAATATTTAAGCTCAGATTCTGTAAAACCATTATGGTTGCTTGTGGCAATAATGATTCTTGGAACTGCAACAATCTTTGTTTCATTAACCAGAGGTGGTATGGTCAGCATGCTTATCGCCTCAGCCTTTATTACACTGTTACTCACTTCCAGACCCTCTCTCAAGGGTCGCGGTTGGATAATGGCTGTTATAGCACTCGGAGCGTTTGCCTGCATTCTGTATGTTGGCTTTGATGCCGTTTATAACCGTTTTGCGACCCTACGTGATTTGAATGCATATCAAGACCGTTGGCAAATCCTCAAAGACCTTGCTGCCTCTTATAGTAAATTCCCTATTTTGGGGACAGGTTTGGGTACGCATGCCGTGGTCTATCCAATGTTCCAACAAATAAACAAAGCAGTCCTTTTTACGCATGCCGAAAACGAATACGCCCAGGTTTTAGAGGAAACCGGCTTTACAGGTCTAATTACGCTAATGTTTTTTGGCATAATCATCTCATTTAGCTTTGCAAAAAATATCCGGAGCACAAAATTACCGATTTGCTCAGCATCGTATGGGCTGGGCTTTGGCCTTCTTGCAATACTCATTCACAGCCTTAGTGACTATGGTCAGCATATTCCGGCAAATGCGTTTTTATCCGCCATATTCTGTGCTCTGCTATTGTCATTGGCTAACCAAAAAAAGCACCAAAATAACGGTATGATCGGATTTATATCTGCTCGAAAATATAAGGGCTTGTATGCACTCATTTTGCTCGGAGTATGTGGAGTCTGGGTGTGGTCCATCGTTGGAGCCAACAATGCTCGTATTGCCGAAGCATACTGGGCAAAAGCCCTCGATGTAGAAAAACGCATTATAGCAAACGGTTGGAAGGGAACAGAATCGGAGTACACGGATCTAATTTCGAATGCTGAAGCGGCATTGTCGTATCAACCTGATAATGTAAAGTACCAATACCGGCTCAATGTCTATCGTTGGCGCTCAATAAGCCAAGTGATAGATCCGGAAACTGGTGTAGCTGTCATCACTAAGGATTCAATTCCGACTGTTCAAAATATAGTTGTTGAGTTTAATAAGGCATGTGTACTATGCCCAACATA
>CAZWME010000656.1:0-3621 GCA_964634515.1 uncultured Pirellulales bacterium
CGTACCGTACACATACAGATCATTATCGCCTGGTGTGGTGGTGGCTGTGCCTGAATGAGAGCCTATCCAAAGACTGTTATAGTGGGTCATGCCGGAAGGCATTGCCGCAATTAAAAGGATCGCAGCTAATGCAACAAACATGCCACCAATAATCCATTTTTTAAACATAGTTATACACTCCTTTAAGAAGGCCGGGCCTAAACCCGGCCTTTATTTATGCAATTATGCAGGTATGACACCATACCAGCACTGGGGATCTCTGATCTCAGCACTCCATCTGGAATCCGATTTTACCTTCATATCCCCTGTCGCAAAGTCTTTCTCTCTTGCAAACCGGGTTTTTCTGCGGTTAAACCGTACAATTCCCTCGCCGTCCATCTGGTAATACGAAGCATCATCATCGGTAAGATAAGGCCATACTTTCAGCCCGATCTTACGTCCACTCACTGCATATGCGCTTACTGCCCTGCTTCCGGTGTCGGGCCTGTCGGTTGACTTTAGAATTTCAAGCCCTTTCTGCTCACGCTGAGGCGGAACCCACAGATTCTTAACCTTTTTCTTAATTCTGTACTGCCTGTGATTGTACTGATTTTCAGCAGCAATCAGGTTTGCCCAGAACGTAAGATAGGTCAGGTCTGCGTCGGTTGCCTTGTTGCTAAACGTCGAACCGTCAAGTCTCGGATGGTCGGTTGCAAACAGTGCCTTACTATCCCTTGTCGAATGGTATGTAGTAGCAGCACCATTGACCAGAAAACGAGCCATAAGGACTTCGTCATTTTCAGCCATTGCTTCACCCAAATCGTGAAACAATTCTTTCAGGTCGCCTTCACTCCCACCGTTTAATTCATACAGATTGTCTTCAATAGCTTCCTCTGTGATTCTCACCGCCAGAGCATACACTAAATGAACCCAAGCCTGTTTTGCACCTTCAATCTGTGTATCGTATGTTACAGGTGCGCCCTCACCTTTTATTACCGGAAATCCAAGACCGGAACGAAGTGAATCTTCCTCTTTCTTTTTCTTGGATGTTTTCACGGTACACATTGCGTTCCACATAGACTCTGCACGCTTGTTTAAATAAGTATCTATCGCAAGCGCAAAGAGACCGGGGACGTACTCGTCATTAAATCTACCTCTTGTCCACATAATTTAGTCTCCTTATCATCCTGCGCCGGTTGCGGCAGTTATACCTACGTTTCCGTAAGCGTGAGTGTTAATCATACAAATATACCTACACCATTTGCCGTCAACGTGCGCCACATCGTTTGGATGTGGATTCAGTAAACGCAGCATGAGTGTTGATGTATTTGCAGCAGAGGAAGAATCAATCTCCTGTTTGCTTAATCCGGTTGTAGTGCTTCCCGCATTTAAGGCCGGAGGAGCAACTTCAGCATTACACTGCCCCTCAACCGCCGTTATTGCATTTCCGTCTGCATCCTCTTGGGCAACAAATAACTGTTGGGGATGATCTGCAATCAGCAAATATCCCGCAACGGTTCCATCGCCCGCCTCTGTCGCAGCAATGTACTTCACCGGGTTCATGTCTTCATCAAAACACGCAAGCACAGCGCCTATAAGAAAATCACCAGCCGCAAGAACAGCGTCATCTGCGACTATAGGCCTGTAACCCATTTTAGGGGTAGATATAGATGACCCCCCCCCAGTGGTGTAATGCACCATGTCACCGACATAAAAGCCGATTGTTGGTGCAGTATTCACTGCATAATAATTAGCCCTGAGAACCTCCCCATAGGGTTGGAACCCAGTAGCGTTATCATACTGACTCATATCCATAATTATTTACTCCTCTGTAACCAACTCACCAACCGATTCATCAAACACGACTTCATCAGCCCCACTGATTTGATAGTCTTTTCCAACATGAACTTCAACGTCATCATCTCTCTGCTCGATCTGTCGTTTCTTCCCGGCCAAACTTCCCGAATTTAAACCGACTTCTGCGAGTTCCATTTTTGCTTTCTGCACCCGCACATGATCTTCCCAATATTTATAAAGCAACGCTTGATCTAAACAAATAATGCAACCAAGCATAGGGTCAACCAAATGAGCAAGTTCAGGGATGTTTGTCCGGTTTACGATTGCCCATTTTTGCGGGTAACCTAAAGACCGGGTTAAAAAGTCAATCCTGTCCGGTGTGCGTTCACACCATCTGAAAGCATAAATCCTTCGATCCTGGAGCTTTTGAGCTTCTTCAGGAAGGTCAAGCGGATTCTTCATCAAAGAAAAATCGTTCATTTCGTCCTCTCTGATTGATGGACGAACTAATTTTTCCTGAATTTCAGCCCTTGTCTTAATCGCCTGTTGTTCCGGTGATAAATTGGTATCTGTTTTATTTGTTTTTGCCATTTTTATACCTCCACGGATGCGTTTTTCTTGTTCTGATTTACTATCTGAGCCATTATCTTTGTTGCTGACTCTGTTAATCCAAGCTGTTTGGCTGCTGCAAGATGCTTCCCGCTTACCTTTGCCGACGTTTTTTTGGCTCCAGTATCAAGACTATTTGCCTTAATGGTAGTCTTTCGATTTTCCTCGGCCTTTGTCTTTAATGCATTTTCCCTGCCTTCTTTCCTGGCATTTTCAAGCATTTCGGGTAGTTTTACATACAACCTGCCGGCAGCGCCTAAGAAATCACCAAGCGGATGATCTGTAACATAAAAGAACTCTTTTGCATTTTCTATGTCGGTGTGTGTCTCTGAGCCTTCCGTTCTGGCATCAGGCCATGTTGACAATAAATGCTCATCAAGCTCTTTCCTGCGTTGTGAAATCTCAACTGTTTTGACAGCATTGTTTGCATTACTTGATGCTGCCTGTTGCGAAACCTGCTTCATAATTTTCAGCATTGCTTTTGGATCATCTTGATTTGCCTCGATTAAGTCTTCCAGTTCTTCATCGGTTAAGCCTGTTTCTTCGGTTTTCTTTTTGTTCAGCTTGTCAAACTTTTTACGCAAACCGTAGAAGTTACGATTCATTTCCTTAATCTGTTCGTCTCTCTTGGCTAATTCAGCCTTGAGGTCTTCGTCTCTCTTTGATTCTTCTTTCTTTGTTTTTTCCTGATCGTCCTGATTGCCTTCGTCATCGTCTTCGTCTTCGTCTTCTTCCAGCAATTCAGGGTTAATCTCGATAACGTTTTCGTCATCGGTCTCTTGTGAATCGTCTGCCACTTCGGCAACGTCTTCACTTTCTCCAACCTCTCCACGCTGATCCAATAACATTTTCAGCATAAAGGAAAATAAATGTCTCATACTGTCTCCTTTCGGGTAATTTGTTCTCTGACCAGTTTAACGGTCAGGTCGGTTAAATCTTCTGCCAATACTCTGTTCAATTCTGTGTTCAACTTCTCGTCCTTGATTAAAACGGACGGTAACTTAATTATACAAGTAGCCATATCCAATAACCCTTTCAGGCGCTCAGAATTGACATTCTTTAGCTCTGCATGTACCTTGCGAACAATTTCCTCAACTTGTCTGCCTCGGTAAGCCTTAAATTCGTCTGTTAATATTATTTCTTTCCAGTCCATATTTTCCTGTTGGGCAAATAAAAAGGGCAGTATAGATGTATGGCTCCATACCGCCCTTTTATTTTCTTTTCAGAATGCCTTAG
>CAZWME010000657.1:0-3621 GCA_964634515.1 uncultured Pirellulales bacterium
TCCTGTGAAAGGGCTTTTTCGTAAATTCGAATGTCGTCAATGAGTCCCGGGAACATTCTGTTATTATGTCCTTCCCCGAGCCAAACTTTTCTGCCATCGCTAGTGGTGTTAACGTCAACAACCTGCGAATCACTGATAATCTCCCGCTGACCGTCCACATATAGCTTGATATTATTTATGGTCGGCGCTCCGGCGCTCTCCAGGACAGATGCCACATGATGCCACTGTCCATCTGTCAGTACCGTACTGCCTACGATACGCGAACCGGCGCACTCCGTGCGCAGCGCCTCAAATATTCCGTTGGTGGCGTTGTGGTTTACACTGAAAATCCACTTCTGGCCGTCCTCCGTGGACAAACCCCAGGAGACGATATCGCCGAAACCGGTCGTCTTTATCCAGGCAGTTACTGTACGATTCTGCGTGCCGAGCACACCCTCGTACTCGGCCATCTCAACCCAGCCGGAGGGGAACCGAAGGGCGCCGCCGTCTATTCCATCAACCCACTCAACCTCTCCTGTGAACTTGCCATGGTTGTTGTTGCCGGAGTAATCGACTACTGTCGTCCCGAAGCCTTCATCGAGTTTCCACCAGGCGACAAGATCCGGATCATCTGTTAGAGATATTACGGGCATTGTCTTAAAGCTCCAGAGAGGACCTGTGACCCATTCTGAGCCGTTGTATGTATCCACACGCCAGTAGTAGGTGGTTCCTGATTCCAGTGCTCCCGGATCAAAAGTGTTAACCATTTGAGTAGGAGCACCTGTAGCATTGGTCACCTCATTAGCATCAGTACCAAAATAAACTGCCTGCATAATCGCGTTCATACCCTGCCCCCAGCTCAGGCCTGCAGTGGTTGGTTCGAATTGTGCGCCATCGACGGGATCGGGATTGTACCCGGTCTTGAAGGGAATCCAGAAACTCCAGACTTCTCCCTGCCACGGGCTGTCGGGGTGGGCCTCGTTAACTTCGTCCACCCTCCAGTAGTATGTTGAACCGGGAACAAGACCCTCGGGAGCCGGAAAACCGACAAATCCGACAGGTTGGTTGTTTATCGTGGTATTGCCCACAAATGCGTTTTCGGCTCCCACGTTTACATCTTCGAAACTTGTGTCAAAATACAGATTATGTGATACGGCGGCCTCACTGGCTGTCCAGTTAAGAGTTGCCCAGTCATCGGTGTGCATGCTCGTATCGGAAGGGCCGGGACTATGTGCCCTTGCCCGATATCCCAATGTCATAATATCCTGGACTTCGGTTCCTGTAAGCTTCTTATCGTAAATGCGAACGTCGTCAATCAAACCTGTGAACAGTCTGGCGTCTTCATTGTATCGCAGACCAATTTTCACATCGAAGTTGCCTGTTGGGTGGATCGGATCAGGATCAGTATTCGGTCTGGTATCATTGAGGCCATCCAGGAAAAAGTTCACGCCGCTCTCATATGTCGAGTTCTCCCGTACTGTCAGCGCGGCATGGTGCCACTGATCAGTAGTCAACTCAGTATCATTCTGGGCATTACCTCCGCCGGATTCAATACGTATTCTGTTGTTACCGGCGTTGAACCGGAATTCCATTCTGTTACCGGTGCCGGAGTTACCCCAGCCGACAATTTCACCGTCACCACCAATCGGGCCTTGCTTTCTGACCCATGCAGTGACGCTGAAAGCCGGCGTGTTAGTGCCATCGCCGACAATACCCTGATAGCCGTCTATGTTGACGTAGTCGTTGTTGCCGTCAAATTCCAATGCCTCGCCTAACATGCCCGGAACAAATTGAGCGTTACCCCAGATTGTGCCGTCATGGCCATTGCCGGAAGAGTCAATCACAGTACCGGTTCCTTCATCGTCAAGCTTCCACCAGGCTGCAAGATGAGGATCGGCACTTGCTGTGCCGACCAGAGCCGTTGCCAACATAAAAATAAAAGCCATTAAATAAATCAATTTCTTAGGCATAACAATCCTCCTTAAAGAAATTATTCAAAAAACGTAAAACGAAATGTTAAAGCATCTTTATCGCAAAGTATAATGAATCTGTTCCAATTATATGCTATGAATAGCATAATACAAATCTTCCTCTATTCGGAAGCTGCAAAGATTTCATATGCCGGATGAGTAAAATCCACAGATAACCACCTTCGGAGACTACAGAATTTTCTAATATATTTATACCAAATAAACCACAACCGCGTCAAGGAAAAACTTAGAGTAGAATACGTTACCATTCAAAATTCTTAAATAAACAGACAATCGCTATGCCTGAATAGCATAAACAGACTTGTACTGTCTTTCGAAAGCAAGAACGTAGGGTTTGGTCGAAATGACGGGCATAAGGAGAAAGAAGCAAATAAGAGCACAATTCGTAAGTGAATATTTTGTGGGTTCAAAGGGGTGAAAAACAAAAAAGTGAAAAAAAATAAAAAATTCTCGATTTTTTTAGACAACATTTACCCTGCCAGAAGCGCCTTATATTATGGAAAGAGTAGTTGCCTAAGAATCCAGTGGGGAAACCAAGGATAGACAGTAATGGCATGCTTCGCACTTTCGGTTGTTTTCTCCAACATAACTGGAGGTTCACAAGGAAACTTATGCCGCTCTTTTCAGTCGTTTCAGTTTTATTGATCTGTGATTTGGGCCCGAATCCAGAAAACAACAAATGGACCGCCGTTATTGTTGTGTAGGCACACTCGGCGGGAATGGGAGAAAGTAACCATTAAATTTTAGAGGCGGCATTAGATGTTAGCAAATGGAGACGAAGGGAATCGAACCCTCATTCCCGCGATGCGACCGCGGTGTGCTCCCGTTACACCACGTCCCCGAAAATATGCCTTTAAGGTATTTTACAGTATCGCTTTTAGAAATTCAATATAATTTAAGTCCTCTTAACCGCAAAATACTCAGAACTTCCATTTACCATAGCAGACTATCTTTTCCATCGGTTCTCGGTTGGTCTGCTTCGGCTTATCGGCCGGGTAGCCAACGGTCATTAATTCTATTATTTCTATATCGTCAGGAACAGCCAGGATTGTTCGAACTTTTTGGGTTTCGAAGGAGCCTATCCAGCACGTTGCCAGGCCCAGTTCGGTTGCCTGCAAGGCAATATGCTCAAGAGCGATAGCTATGTCAATGGGGCCAATGTGTTGGCCGCAGGTCATTATATAATCGCTGTTGCTGCAGGCGGCAATGATGGCTCCTGCCTTTTCGAATACATCGGGCCTGTTTGTAACGCCGGCAATCTGACGTTTGACTTGCTCATCAGTTGCCACCACAAAACGCCAATCCTGAGTATTTTTTGCCGACGGGGCAAGGCGTGCAGCCTCAAAAAGCTGGTCGAGCTTTTCCTGCTCTACGGGTCTTTGCTGATAGGCCCGGCAGGAATATCTTTTGCAAATAATATCAAGTAGCGCCATAAAAACACCTCAAAAACTGTAACATTGTCACGGCCGGTCATAAAAAAATATCTCATGTATTAACAATCACCTGCCGAGAATATATAATATAAACACACTTGACGCAAGGGATAAAGATTTGTATTTTTAACAATATAATTCGGGGCGATTAGCTCAGTTGGCTAGAGCGCCTGCTTTACACGCAGGAGGCCACAGGTTCAAGTCCTGTATCGCCCACT
>CAZWME010000658.1:0-3600 GCA_964634515.1 uncultured Pirellulales bacterium
GGATATGAGCGCATCGGTATGGCCGTGTCAAAAGATATGACACATTGGCTCCGCTACGGCAAAGCACCCGTAATCGACAACGGCAAAGGAATCTCAGGAGATCCTCAGATTACACGCATCGGCAATATTTGGGTTATGTTTTATTTTGGCGCGTTCTGGAGGCCAAAGGCATTCGATACCTTCGCCTGCTCTTATGATTTAGTTCACTGGACCAAATGGACAGGGCCCGATTTAGTTGCGCCATCAGAATCCTGGGACCGGCAATACGCCCACAAGCCCTGGGTTATCAAACACAAAGGAATTGTTTACCACTTCTACTGCGCCGTCGGGGACCAGGGCCGCGTGATCGCACTGGCCACGTCAAAAGATATCAGACATTTGAAGCATTAAGTTTCGTAACTTGCTAACAGTCGCAAGCTATCAAGAAGAAGCTGCATAACTTCTGTTAATTCACCAGTCTTTTTTTAAGCCTCTTTATTGCGAAGAAGCCGACTACAATGATAAAGACAGCGATGTAGAGCAAATCGTAAAGCAGGAGCGGCCTGTAATTATTCGAGCATATTGCTCTGACCAATCTGACCGAGTGGGTCAGGGGAACAATTTCAGCCATCGGCCTGACAACAGCCGGTAAATTCGAAATTGGAAAGACCACACCCGAAAAAAAGAACATCGGTGATATAAATCCGGTAAAATAGAAATTAAAGTGGTTGATTGTTTTTACGAACGACGTAATCAACATCGACAACGCCGCGAACATAACACCGGTTAAAAATCCTACCAGCGGTGTCAGTAAGCTGTAAGGCAGAGCGACAATTCCGAATGCTGAAAGTATGCATAAAACAGCGAATGAGAAAAAGAATCCCTTAGAGCCGGCCCACAGCATTTCTCCGATAATGAGGTTATTGACAGTCATCGGTGCGGCGAGCATCCCATCATACACTTTTTCGAACTCCAGGCGTATAAAAGTCCCGAAACTACATTCGAATGCAGAGGTAAACATTGCTGTTGTAACCAGCAGACCTGCGCCGAGAAACTCAATATATCTGACTCCACCCATCGGTTCAGTGATGTATTTACCCAATCCGAGCCCGATACCTACCAGGAAAATCAGAGGTTCCAAAAAGGGCGGGAATCCGTTGCTCAGAATGTTCTTTGTATATACGCGCATGTGCCGATACCAAACACTGTAGAGTCTTCGATGGAGGGGTGGATATTTGAGTGCATTACTGTTTGTCATTAAGCTGTCTCCCTGTAGCTCTCAAAAATACGTCCTCAAGATTTGTCTGTCTTATGTGATAATTACCGGCCGTTAAACAGGAAGTAGCCAGGTGTTTCAGTTCATCTATATCATTAGAGTGGTAACATGTAACTCCAGGTGTGTGATCAACCCTTATAATGTCCCTAATCATACCATCTTGAACTTGACCGATAGTCTCGGTATCGAACACCTCAAGGACATATTTTTCTATGTTTTCCTTCATCAATTCCTTCGGTCTGCCCTCCATTATATTTTGGCCCTTGTGCATTATAAGCAGACTGTCGCAAAGCTGGAACGCCTCTTCCATGTAGTGGGTTGTCAGCAGCACTGTTGTTTCCTGTTTTTTCAATTGGCGGATTTTGTCCCATATCAGGTGCCGTACCTGTGGGTCCAGGCCGGTAGTCGGTTCATCGAGAATCAGCAGTTTTGGCTGATTCAACAGTGCCCTTGCTATCACGAGCCTTCTTTTCATACCCCCTGAAAGCTCCTTGATTTTTGAATCCGCTTTTTCAGAAAGCTCAAGGAAATCGAGCAAATACTCGATACGTTTTTTAGCGGTTTTTGCTTGTATATCGTAAAACTTCGAATAAATCATCAGGTTCTGTATGACGTTAAGCTCCTCATCGAGATTATTTTCCTGCTGGACTACACCGGAAAGATATTTTATTGCCAGTTCATTCTTAACCGGATCATATCCGAAGATATTCACCTCGCTTTCGCTGTTTTTGTCCCTGATACATTTAGCATAGAGCATCTTCATCACGGTGGTTTTACCTGCACCATTTGGACCTAAAAATCCAAAACAAAGACCCGATTCGACCGAAAAACTCAAATTGTGCACTGCCCGGATTTTACCGAAGCTCTTACTGATATTTCTCACAGTAATTACTGTTGACGACATAATAATTAATGTCCCATCATTATAAAAACTATCACTGACAAATCTCTAATCCGGATAAAATATCATATTTTCCCTGAAATTTCAGCTATTCTAAAATCTTTCTATAACTTTACTATATCCACAGTCACTATTTAGACGCATTCCAAAACGTTAAACTTGTTATTTGTGCTCATGGCTGTTGCTTTTTTCATCCGAACATAGTAATGTATAGTAAATTAAAATGAGTAATGAATAGCAATTTACCATTTTGATGAACAGAAGAATTGAAAAACACTGGATTCTTCACATAAAAGCTTGGAAAGAAAATACACCAAAAATGGAGCGAGTCAGATGTTCACATCAATAAGAATAACTCGGCAAATTATCAATACCATACTAATCAGTAGTTGTATCTTAACCAGTGTAGCATACACTGCTGATCAAGACTCCTTCTGGCCACAATTTCACGGACCGAATCGTAACAACATCTCCACCGAAAAAGGTCTCCTTAAAAAGTGGCCCAGGAACGGCCCTGACCTGCTTTGGACGGCAAGAGGGCTGGGACATGGGTATTCAAGTATTTCTATTGCCGATGGAATGATTTACACCGCAGGCAGTATCGAAAAGGATACGGTTATCTTTGCCTTAAACTTAGAGGGTGAAATTCTGTGGCATGTTAAAAACGGAAAGGCATTTACTGGAGACCGTCCCGGTACTCGCGGAACCCCAACCATCGATGGAAACAGATTGTTTCAACAAAGCCCTCTGGGAAATCTTATCTGCCTAAATGCCAAAACCGGAGATAGAATTTGGGAGTTCAACATTATTGAGAAATTCAAAAGCAAAATTCCCAACTGGGCTCTTGCAGAATCCTTGTTGGTTGACGGAAATAATCTTATTAGTTCTCCGGGAGGCCCTCAAACTTATATGGTTGCCCTGAACAAGAAAACCGGATCGGTTGTTTGGAAATCGCCCGGCACAGGAGAATTGGCCGGTTATGCCTCTCCGGCTTTGGTCGAGTATAAGGGACTGCGGATGATAATAACCTTGACTCTCAAAGGTATGATTGGCGTAAACGCCGATACCGGTGAATTGCTATGGCACGTTAAACACAATTCTTATGCGGATGAAAACGTGTTAATGCCTATTTTTCACGATGGTGAAATCTTTATCAGCACCCTAAAGGCGGGCTCCGTCAAATGGAAAGTTAACGTAAAAGACGGCAGGGTCTCGCTCGAGGAAATATGGCGTACTGAAGAACTCGACAATCACCACGGCGGAGTCATCCTGGTAAACGGAAATCTCTATGGTGCGAGCACCTTCCGCAATAGAAACTTACTGGTTTGCCTGGACTGGAAAACCGGCCGGAACAAATATATGGATAAGTGTGTAGGTAAAGTATCGCTATCATACGCAGATGGAATGCTTTACGCGCTAAGCATTAATGGTGTCATGGGACTCG
>CAZWME010000659.1:0-3596 GCA_964634515.1 uncultured Pirellulales bacterium
TCAATTGTCGTTCACGGGAATATTGAATCGTCGTGGCCGGTTCACGGCAGTGTGCTCGTACAGAACGATGTCTTATACTGCGTTGCGGGAAGGTCTATGTTTCTGGATGGTGGAATGCGCTTCTTGCGGCTCGACCCGAAAACAGGAAAAAAACTATCCGAGACCATTCTCGATGACCGCGACCCGGAAACCGGTGAGAATCTGCAGGTATATGTTAAAGGTTTGAATATGCCGGTTGCGCTGCCGGACGTATTATCGAGTGACGGGCAATATGTCTATATGCGGTCACAGCGTTTTGATATGGAGGGCAAACGCCGGCAGATTGCTCCGAGGGATGCCACAGAACAGGCCGGAGAGGGGGCACATCTTTTTTGTACAATCGGTTTTCTGGATGATTCCATGTTTCACCGCTCTTACTGGATGTATGGTAAGTCTGTAGCATCGGGCTGGGGCGGATGGTTCCGGGCAGGCCGATATGCTCCTTCCGGGCGGCTTATGGTTTGTGACGAGTCCAGTGTCTATGGTTTTGGACGTAAGCCCGAGTACATGTGTCAATCGTCCGTGTTGGAATATCAGCTCTATGCGGCCGAAAAGCAAATCGATAGCGAACAAATCCGGCGTGTGATAAAGGCTGAAAAGAGTATGAATGCAACATCAAAAAAGAGGAATTCTTCTGCCGCGGACAGGGGAGTCCGCAAAAAGTTCCCGCTTTCGGACCGTTCAGCGGCAAACTACAAGTGGTTGCAGGAAGATCCGCCGATTTATGTTCGGGCTATGGTTGGCGGCAACGAGGCGTTATTCATTGCCGGTCCAAAGGATGTTGTGGATGAGGAACAAGCGTTCTACAATCCAAACGACGACGAGATTAAAGGCAAGCTTACCGAACAAAGTGCCGCCCTCGAAGGTAGTAAAGGGGGTTTGTTATTAGTCGTATCCGCTTCGGACGGGCAGAAATTAGCACAATACGAGCTTGAATCCCTGCCTGTGTGGGATGGAATGGCCGCGGCAAATAATCGGTTGTACTTTGCGACAAAAAATGGTAAGATAATGTGTTTTGCAGGAAATCAGTAAGGGTGTAAAAATATGAATCGACAGCGCATCACAATAACGATGATAATGGTCCTTTTCGTTTTAGTACCATCATCGGCCTTTGCATGTTCAGTACCGGTTTTTAGATACGCGTTGGAAAGATGGGCGGCTGATTATTATGATGCTGTTTTCATTCATCGTGGTCCGTTGAGCCAGGACGAAAAGCAGCTTCTGGATAAGCTGCGACAGGAAGATTCTGAGACCGAGGCCTTTTTGAATTTACGTGTTGTGGAAATGGATATTGCCTCATCCACAGAGGATGAAGTTAAGTCTCTTTTGATGAGCGAAAAAATGCCGGAGACACTGCCGGTTTTTGTGCTCTGGTATCCCTGGCAAAAAGGTCATACACCCCCCCTATGGCAGGGCCGGTTAACGCCGTCTATGGTGACGGCATTTCTTCAGTCCCCGTTGCGTCAAGAGCTGGTTGAGCGTTTGACTGAAGGTCAGACTGCTGTATGGCTTTTCCTTGAATCGGGCAATGCCGCTAAGGACAAAGCTGCTCTTGTACTGCTCGAAAAGGAGTTGGAAACGGTGATACAAGAACTCAAAGAAGAAGCTGAATCCATACCCCAGGAGCTGGCTGGTCCTGAAATAACATACGAATTTTCAATTTTGCCTGTTTCACGTTCTGATTCCAATGAACCGATACTTCTGAGCTTATTGTGTGGCAGTGAGTCGGACCTCGACGAGTATTCGAATGAGCCTGTCATTTTTCCCGTATTTGGGCGGGGCCGGGCCCTTTATGCACTTATTGGTGCTGGTATTAATACGGATAACATTCGTGAAACCGTTGGTTTTATAGTCGGCCCCTGCGGATGTGAAATAAAAATGATGAATCCGGGTGTGGATTTACTTTTGGCTGCAAACTGGGACGCAGCAGCGATGCAGTTCTATGAGGAGTTCTACGAGACATATAACGAAATGCCTGAACTGACGGGTGTGATGCCGGAAGCGCCCACTGCAAAGCTTGATACGGAAAGCAAAGCTGTTGACAATACCCTAAGCACCGATATCCCTGAGCCGAATGATACCCAAACCCTTGCCGCTGACGAACAGGCCCCGACGGTCGAAGTCAAAGAGCGTAAGATTCTTGGATTAGGCCTTATGGGAACGACCGGGATAATGCTGGCGGTTATTGTTCTGCTGGTTGTTTTGGGAACTGTGGCACTAAGTCCTCGAAGAAAGGGCCGGCTATGACAATTTGGATTTGGATGATGGTAACCGGCGAGAGTATTAGATTTGCAGCAATCTCGGTTATGAAGTTAACGTACGGTTTAAGCAAGCAGTAATTATAATGACCATTTCACGTTTAGTAGTTAAAGAGATTCTTCATCGCAAGCTCAATTTTGGATTGGGATTATCTTCTGTTGCAGTGGCTGTAGGGTGCCTTGTTGGTTCGCTGACACTGGTGAAATTACATAATGCCAGGACGAACACAATTCTCGAACAAAAAAGGATTGAGACCCAGGAAAAGATGCTGGTTCTGGAAGATGAGGTTAAGAAAGCGATGCAAAAGCTTGGATTTAACATTGTTATTCTTCCCAAAGAGCAGAACCTAAGCGATTGGTATGCTGATGATTATGGAGCTAAGTATATGCCGGAGCATTACCTCGCTCGGCTTGCTCAGTCCGAGATTTTTAGTATTGAACATCTTGTGCCAAGATTGCGTCAGAAGGTGAAGTGGCCTGAAACAAAATGGGCAGTTATCCTTGTGGGGACAACAGATAAGGCTGTAAATCCTATTGTGGATGCCAACGAATTATATATCGAAGCGGTTCCACGGGGTAAAATCGTGCTGGGTAACGAAGTTCATCAAGGACTTGGATTGGACGTTGGCGACAGAATCAGGCTTATGGGCAGGGAGCTGGTTGTGTATAAGTGCCAAAAAGAGCTGGGTACAGAGGCCGATATGACGGTATGGATAAATTTACGGGAAGCTCAGGAACTGCTCGATAAACAAGGATTAATAAACGAAATTCTGGCTTTAGAATGCCGCAGCGCCTGGGCGAACCTGCCGAAAGTCAGGGCTGAAATTAACAATATACTTCCGGATACACAGGTGATTGAAAAGGCATCCAGTGTGCTTGCAAAGACCCACGCTTATACTAAAGTGGAGGCCGAAGGAAAGGCTGCTATTGCAAGGGAAAGAGAACATATGGCTCATTTAAAAGTAACATGGATGCGTTATGCTAAGGTTCTGGTTTCATTGGCTATGGTGATATGTGTCGTGTGGATTGCATTGTTGGCACTTGGGAATGTACGAGGACGGCGGTCCGAGATAGGTTTGCTCCGCACACTGGGGCTTCGTTCCAGACAGATAGTTTACATCTTTTTGTCGAGAGCTATCATTATAGGCCTTGCCGGAGGGATTCTGGGGTCCTTGGCCGGGGGCTTTCTTTGCACCAGTTGGGCAGGGCCAATTGGTGAAGGCAGTTATGATTGGATGTTTAATTTAAACATGCTTGGGCTTGCAGTTTTTGTGGCACTGGCAATCACAGTAATTGCTA
>CAZWME010000660.1:0-3574 GCA_964634515.1 uncultured Pirellulales bacterium
CCGATTTTGAGAAAGCACGGGCTCTGTTGCAAGAGTTCAAAGGAAACTCATATATTTTCGGCACGGATGTCGTTGCGAAAGCAGGCCAAGCGGTTGCCGCTAAAGGTAAGAGCGCTGCGCTGGTTCGCGGCACATTTAGCGGCAGCGATGATTATGTGGGGATTATTCGCAACTCATTGGTTGAATCCGGAGTAAATCTTGTCGCAGAAATCAGAGGTGCCAGACCGAACTGTCCGAGAGAAGATATGTTTCGAATTGCGGACAGCCTGAGAGAGATTGAGGCCGATGTGGTGATAAGCTTTGGTGGCGGCAGCACAATCGACGCTGTAAAGGCCGCTGAAGTCCTTCGTACACTCGACGGTGACATTGACGCATATTTTGGGATGGGGCTTGTCACAAAAGCTTTACAGGACAAAAGCAAGTCTCTTACTACACACATAGCCATCCAGACTGTTGCCAGTTCGGCGGCACATCTGACAAAATACTCGAATATCACAGAGGTCTCTACCGGCCAGAAAAAATTGATTGTTGATGATGCAATTGTGCCTGCTCTTGCGGTCTTCGACTACGAGGTGACGTACAGTACACCCCGAGACCTGACCGCCGACGGAGCACTCGACGGCATCTCGCACTCGCTGGAGGTTCTTTACGGAGCCGTCGGCAAAACTTATTACGAAAAAATTGAAGAAATCGCCGGCAATTGTATTCGCCTGGCGGTCAATTACCTGCCGCGGGCAATTGAAAATCCCCAGGACAAAGAGGCACGGGAAGCACTTTGCTTGGCAACAGACCTGGGCGGATATTCCATTATGATAGGTGGAACCAACGGGGGGCACCTGAGTAGTTTCTCATTGGTGGATATACTTTCACATGGTCGTGCCTGTGCTATTATGAATCCGTACTACACGGTCTTTTTTGCCCCGGCTATTGAACGGCCATTGCGCGTCATCGGTAAAATCTATCAGCAGGCAGCGCTCATAGATGCCGATATTGAGTCCCTTGAAGGAAGGGACCTTGGAGTTGCTGTGGCCAGGGGTATGTTTGAGCTGGCTCGAAGGATAAGCTATCCCACGCGACTCGGTGATGTTGATGGATTCAGCGGACAGCATATCGAGCGGGCCCTGGCCGCCGCAAAAAATCCCCAGCTTAAGATGAAGCTCCAGAATATGCCTGTTCCACTTACGGTTGAGATGATAGACGATTATATGGGACCGATATTAGAAGCGGCTCGGGACGGAAACCTTGAACTGATTAAGAACGTGAAGTAGGAATCTGCACCAATGAAAATAAAGTTGGATTATGGCAGGACAGGGCTGGATATAAGGCTGCCGGACTCTCTGAACATCAACATCGTGGAGCCCAGGTACAGACAAGGTCTGCCGAACCAGCCTGCTGCAGTAGAAGATGCATTACTTAGACCGATTAGCTCAAAGCCTCTGCGAGATTTAGTCAGGCAATCGGGCACTGTTGGCGTCGTTTTCAATGACATCACCCGCCCTACACCTTATAAGATTATTTTGCCGATTCTGATTCGGGCCCTTGGCAGTATTCCCGACGAGCGGATATTGTTCTTCAATGCAACCGGCACTCATAGAGCCAATACAGAAGAGGAGCTTCGGGAGATGTTGGGAGATGAGGTCTTGAGAAGATATCGGATTATTCAGAATGATGCCCTGGATCAATCTTCACACAAATCTGTTGGGACTACCGATAGTGGAAATGAAATCTGGCTTCATAAAGAGTATCTGGACTGTGAGACTCGAATTCTGACCGGTTTCATAGAGCCGCATATCTTCGCTGGTTTTTCGGGTGGCGGCAAAGCTGTCATGCCCGGGCTGGCTTTGCTGGAGACCGTGCTTAGAAACCATAGTGTGAAAAACGTAGATCACCCGAAGGCGGCATGGGGTATGACTTCCGGTAATCCTATATATGAGGAGATACGACAAGCCGCGTCACTGGCACCCCCGAGTTTTTTATTCAACGTGGCACTCAACAGGAAAAAGGAAATTACAGCCGTCTTTGCCGGTGACTTTTACAAGGCATACGAGCAGGGTTGCGCCTATGTAAAGAAAAATGCAATGGCTGCCGTAGAAAAACCTTACGACATTGTCATTACCAGCAATTCGGGATATCCGCTGGACTTGAATCTGTACCAGTCTATTAAAGGTATGAGTGCGGCCGCACGCATCGTCAGGAAAGGCGGCAGCATTGTGGTAGTGGCTGACTGCTGGGATGGAATCCCAGACCACGGGGAATATAGCAAGCTACTGTCTGAGGCCGATAGCTATGAATCTCTGCTGAGAACAATCCGCCAGGAGGGTTTCTTCAGACATGATATGTGGCAGGTACAGCTTCATGGTTTAATCTTACAAAAGGCGGATGTATATTTCCACAGTCACAATCTCAGCGATGAGCAAATTAAAGGTGCCCTTCTCAAGCCGTGTTCAAAAGTAGAAGAAACAGTTGAGGAGCTTCTGCATAAATATGGACAAGATGCTTCCATTTGTATTCTGCCTGAAGGACCTCAGACAATTCCCTATGTCTCTCGGAACAACCTTACTTGAGATGATATGACATTGCACTAACGAGCCTTTCAGCTAAATTTCATACGTTCATAATTGACAGATTTGAGCTGCCGTGATACACTCGCCAATGATGTTAAGCAACCTCAGGATTGTTTTATGGCCAAAACCGTGAATCGCCGTGGATTTTTAAAAAAATCTTTAGCAGCTTCTGCCAGCCTAACGTTGGCGGCAGGTCATAAGGAACATCCTGTTTTTGCAAAGTCTGCCGTTCAGAAAACAGATGAACAAACTCCAGCGCGACAGAAGAGCACCAATATCGATATACCAATGGGCAGGATTAGACACATCGAGATCAGCCGTGCTCGACCATGGATGGCATAAAAGAATGCGGCTAAGCCGGTCTGTCTTGCGGTTCTATATAATACAGGGCGGCTGTTGCTCAATCAATATTCCAATAGACCAAAACTGGAGATGCAATGAAGAACATCAAGGCTCGTATATACAACGGCGAAACTTTGATTGGATGTTGGTTAAATCTTGGATCATCGCTCACCTCGGAAATAGTAGGCATGTCGGGATTTGACTGGGTCCTCATAGATATAGAACATGGGTCGGGTTCTCAAGGGCAGGTATTGCAGCAGTTGCAGGCATTGGAGCATACGCCTGCAGCTTCCATTGTCAGAGTTGAGTCATATCAGAGACAGCGTTTTCATCGTGTTCTGGATTTAGGCGCAGAAGGTATTATGTGTCCTCGAATCAATACAATGGAGCAAGCCCGGCAGGCGGCAAAAGCAATCAGATATCCGCCGGAAGGAATAAGAGGTGTTGCCCGAATGGTCAGGGCGACAAATTTCGGTTCCGATTTTAGTGAATATTATGCCAATCAAAAGAAGAACCTTGTCTGCATCGTCCAAATCGAAACGGAAGAAATACTAAACTGCCTGGATTCGGTGGCGGCAATCGACGAAATAGATGTGCTGTTTGTTGGGCCGATGGACCTTTCAATTGCGTTGGGTGTTTTTGGTCAGCTCGACCATCCGAGATTTATC
>CAZWME010000661.1:0-3572 GCA_964634515.1 uncultured Pirellulales bacterium
CTGCTTACTCGAGACAAAAACGGTGGTAGCAATTGGTCCCTGCCCATGGCCATAGGTGACCGTGATGCAGCGAGTATGCCCCCATTTGCAGTGGTCACAAAAGCTGCTATTGCTGCGAGACCTAAGATAATAAAACCTGGCAGACCCATAAATTTACTGGCTGCCAGTGATATCGGCGCATAGTTACCGGCCAGTTCCTCGCCATTCACAACACCGACCATAATTATTATTACACTTAAGTAAAATACCGTTACTACAAACCAGGCCATGACCATTCCGAAAGGAAGGTTCCTGCCGGGATGTTTTACTTCCTCGGCAATGCTGGCAACTTTAGTCAGACCGCCAAAGCTTATAAAAACCAGACCCGCAGTTGCAAATACCGCCGACCAGCCTTTTTCCAGAAATCCCTTGAATCGAACAGCTTCAACCGACCTGGAACCAAATAGTACAAAAAAGGCCAGTATCGCCAGTAATATCACAACAAGCAAAACCTGAAATCTGCTTGTCAGTTTGACGCTTACAACATTAAGTACCGTAAAACCGATACAGCAAAAGGCCGCTATCCCTTTAAGGTGCCACGGCTCAAGTTGCGCAGCTAAAACCATTTGCAGAACAATCTCTATCAGAACAGCCATTCCAACAATAGCAAATGCACTTTTCAAAGCTAATGAAAACCAGCCGGCTAAACCGCTGAACACCCCCCAGATTGGACCTAAACTCCGCTCAACAAAAAAATACGTCCCCCCCGCTCTCGGCATTGCCGTGGAAAGTTCGGCTTTGCTGAGGACACTGGGAATTATCATAATTGATGCGAAAAGATAGGATAAGATTATAGCAGGACCCGCCTTTGCAAAAGCCAAAGCAGGCAATACAAATAAGCCTGAGCTTATCATTGCCCCGGCCGCTACGGCGAATACATCAAGAGCACCAAGCTGTTTACTGAGCTTTATCACCTTAAAACATCCCTGTTATTGCTCATATTTTCTATCAACACCACATATATTATAAGTACACAAATAATTCATACTCTTATCTGGCATTATACCAATATGACGCAGTTTTCAACAGAAATACTAATCATTAGACAAAGTCGTCCTCTTTTGTTATTATATTCTATAAATCCGGTTTAAGGTATAGTTTCAAGGTATTGACATTAAAAACCGCATTTGGCTTGAGAGGGCAAGTAAATGGTTAACAGAAGAGACTTCATTCGTTCCGCCGCAGCCGGTGCCATGGCTTTGGCCCTGCCCCAGGCTCTCTTTTCAAAAACCAATGAGACAGGGAAACCGAACATCATCCTTTGTATGGCGGACGACATGGGCTGGGGTGACCCTGGATTCAACGGCAATAAGATTATCAAAACCGGCAATCTGGACGCAATGGCAAAAGCCGGAATACGGTTTACGCGTTTTTATTCCGGTGCACCGGTATGCTCGTGGAAGCTGCCTTACAGGCCGGCATCCGTATCGATACGGTATATTTTTTGCAAACACCGGACATATGCGCAAAGAGGAAATTACTTTAGCGGAAGCTTTGAAAACACAAGGATACACAACAGGTCATTTCGGCAAATGGCATTTAGGCACACTGCTTCCGGACTATTCAGGAAAAGGCCCGGGACGTAAACCTGAAAAAAACTACATGACACCTGCTATGAGCGGTTTCGATGAATGGTTCTCCACCGAGTATGCGGTGGCTACATGGAACCCTTATAATCCGGTGCTGTTCCATGGCAAAAAAAGAGAGTACGACGTCAGGGCGCTTTACTGGCACAATGGCAAAAACATAACCGAAGGACTTAAGGGAGACGACTCAAAAATTATTATGGATAAAGCTGTTCCCTTCATCCAAAAAGTAGCGAAGGAGAAAAAACCATTTCTGGCCGTGATCTGGTTCCATGCACCGCATGCTCCGGTCGTTGGAGGACCAAAATACAGACTGATGTATTCTCAATACAGCGAAGACCAGCAGCACTATTACGGATGTATCACCGCTCTTGACGAACAGGTAGGCCGGCTTCGCAGTCAGTTGAGAAAGCTGGGTATAGCTGATAACACTATGCTGTGGTTTTGCAGCGACAACGGCCCTGAAGGAAAAGATGGCCGGAAGGGTCGCTATCGTGGCTCAGCCGGCCCTTTTCGCGGACGCAAGCGCAGTTTACTCGAAGGCGGAGTGCGCGTACCGGGCCTGCTCGAATGGCCCGCCCACATCAAAGCCGGGCGGGTAACCGATATTCCCTGCTCAACCTCTGACTATTTCCCGACAGTTATGGATATACTCGGATTCAAGATGAAAGGCCGGCCTGAGCCTGTTGACGGCCTAAGCCTGCTGCCGTTGATTAACGCTAAAATGCAAAAGCGTTCGATGCCAATAGGATTCGAATCCGGCAGTCAGCTTTCACTGACGGACAACCGCTATAAGATATACAGCAGCGATAAGGGCAAGACCTATATGCTCTTTGACCTGCTTGAAGACCCCGGAGAGAAAAAAGATTTAGCAAAAGAAAAACCGCAGCTTCTCCAATCAATGAAAAAATTGCTTATTAAGTGGCGTAAATCCTGCCAGGACAGCCTTGCGGGAAAAGACTATAAATAACGACTCCAACTAAATAAAGAAAATATTATGGCCAAAAAAAGTAAAAGAACGATAGTCGGCTCACCTTTAACGCCGACTCTGTTAGACGAATTAAGTGCCCTCCGTGACTTCCCGCCTTCATCCGAAAATTTCAAGCCCGATGGCAACTGGGTCAATACATACCGCATTTGGACGTGTCACGGCTACCGTGAAAGCGGCAATCAAAACGTCGGGTTCCTGCGAATCAACCGTATTGGCGATGCTGATAAGACTTTTACGCTAAACATCCACCAGGAAGTTGCACAGACAGATGGAATAACAAATATTATCGATGGCACAATAAAGTGCCGGAATAATCAACTGGCGTTGCCCATTCAATGGCGAGTTTCGAGCCGGTTTATAAACTCAGACAGCAAACCCATCTCGCAACTGTCCAGTAATGAAACTGGTAGCGCTAGTGTGGGATTAAACGGAAGTTCTTGTGACTGGTGTTTGTTTGAAGCGATACAGCGTCTTGAATTCAACAGCCAAACTTCACTGAATTTCGACATGCTCGAAGGGCTGAGCCTTCTGAAAAAAGACCAGCACTTATCTTATCGCGGACTTTATCCAACGAAAATAGGCCGTAAAAATATGCCTCTGCACTGCTTCGTTCAATTAGGAAGCGGAATTCTTCCTTGTGAATACTGGCTTGATGACCATCATAAATTGTTAGCAGTAACCTCGATGAACAAGGCATATATCTTCGACAAACAAGCAGAGAAGATTACCAGACAAGTAATTGAACAAGAACGAAAATCATACGAAAAAAGGAAAAGCTCACAAAGGAAATAATAGCTATGAAAAAAAACACCACAATAAAACAATCTGCCTGCCTCGTAAACCGGCGGGATTTTATAAAGATAAGCGGCAGCGCAGCGGCACTATTAGCCAATGCTGCTTTGAAGAGGAACGCTTTCGCTGCCCGGCAAAGTCGCAGGCCAAAACCTAAGAATGTT
>CAZWME010000662.1:0-3572 GCA_964634515.1 uncultured Pirellulales bacterium
CCAGATATATCCTGTTGCTTCCGGGCTCACCTTCATTAATGTCATTGTAGCTCTCAATATCGTCCACGATAAGGAAGTCGGCCGTAGTAAAGCTCCAAAGAGGACCTGTCCACGGGCTGTCGGCGTTGGCGTTATTGGCCTCATCGATACGCCAGTAGTAAGTGGTATTCCATTCAAGCTGTCCGGGTTCATAGCTTTCAGAACCAAGGTTTCCGCTACCGTTATACTCAGGTGAGCTTGTGTCGGCGTTTTTCACGACATCTTTATCAGTGCCGAAATAGATCTCATGTGTATCTGCAAAAACACCCGGCACCCATGTTAGAACAGGTATCTGAGTGACATCCACGGCGTCTTTAGCCGGACTCGGACTGCCCACAGCGCCCTGTGTTGTAAAGCTCCAGACATTGCCTTTATGTGTACCGAAAACATCAAACTCATCAACTCGCCAGTAGTAAGTCTTAGCCATTTCAAGGGGAACGGGGATATAGGACAGAGGTGCCTGTGCAATACCACCGGAGGCATTGTTGACATCGTCAAAATTATCGCCGAAGTAAACGGTGTGCAGTTTCGCACCGTATCCAGGTGTCCAGGTAAGGACTACTTCCAGATCGATAGTCTCGGCAGTATCAGCCGGATCGGGAGAATAAGCGATTTTGGGAGGAACCAAAAAGCTCCAGACGTCGCCTTTCCATGGGCTATCGTGATTATCATCATTAATCTCATCTACCCGCCAGTAATATCTTGTTCCCGGGACAAGACCATCCGGATAGGGAAATCCCGGGAAACCGGCAACAATAAATGTATCGGCTTGATTACCCTGGAAGGTACCTTCGGCTCCATCGTTCACATCGTTCCAATTGTAGCCGATGTAAACATCGTGCGAGACAGCAAAGCTTCCCGCCTGCCAGTTAAGGTTTACCCATGTATCCTCGTGGATGGCACCATCGGCCGGCGTGGGTCCCGAGGCATACGGCCAGGATTCGAGGACCATAAGAGCCTGGATTTCTTCCTGCGACATCGGATGGTTGTAGATACGAACATCATCCATTGCACCTGGGAAAAGCCTGGCAAGTCCCCTCTCATCATCAAGGCAACCCAGGGCCACTCCGAAGGCATCACCGGGAGTGTACACACTGGTATCGGCTGTTGAGTCCAGCTCCTCTCCATTGATGTATAGTGTTATGGTATCTACCGATTTGACCATAACCGCATGATACCACTCTCCGTCGTCGTATGTTGTAGTGGTATAGATATTGGTGCCTCCACCTTCACCAAGGGGATATCTGTGTAAATAGCGTAAAGTACCATCGGTCTGCATCTCCAGTAGAATACCGTGCGCAACTCCAACAGCATAG
The DNA here is from genome assembly GCA_964634515.1 of uncultured Pirellulales bacterium. Taxonomy (GTDB): domain Bacteria; phylum Planctomycetota; class Phycisphaerae; order Sedimentisphaerales; family Anaerobacaceae; genus NIOZ-UU13. The sequence goes on from CAZWME010000662.1 coordinate 1,356, forward strand.
GCCGAAAAGATGTCTCTCTGAGCCGCACCGTTATCAACTCGAAACCACAAAGCTATGGTATAAACCGGAACTTGAAAAAGGCCATCGATGAAAACGTAATCATCAGAACCATCAAACAATAATACACCTCTGTGGTCACCTTCATGGCCCCAGGTAGGCTCTCCAAAAAATGTTCCATCGTTATTTTGCCCACTAGAATCCTTAGCGACTGAGCCGGAACCTTCATCGAAGGTCCACCATCCGACAAGGCCTGGGTCAATATTTTGGGCTGTACTTGTTCCCATTAAGCTCAACACCAAAACAAAAGAAGTTAAATAAATCAATTTCTTGTACATAATAATCCTCCTCTAATAAATATTTGTTGCTAATTTAAGTGCCAAATGATGCCAGCGAAGTAAAAAAGTTGTTCACTACAACTCCATGCCCCGCTTTAATAACTCCTCCTCGATAGAAATAGCTTAAAGATATACTTTATCAATAAGCAGGAATATGCTCATAATCACCTGCTCATATACGCTTATCTTAATTAATTTATACCAGATTGGCTATTTCTCTGTCAAGAATTTTATTCTTTTTATGTGTCCGGCTCAAGCCTCAATTTTGATATATGGTTGGATTCTCCTAATTGTAATTTGTTCGAATTTATGAGGAAAATATCCCAAATTTTATATCAAAAATAAACAAGGGAAAGGCCGATAATAAACGTGTAACAGTAAGACTACATAAAGAAGAAAAAGTTTTTTACAAAAATTAATTAATTTACCCAAATATTCTAAACTATCCAATTTAACATTGACGATAAAGCCTATCATTGATGGATTTTTGTTTTAATGGAGAATAGAAATATGGAGACATTAGTTGAACAACGGAAGGATAGCCGGAATACTGTTTCCTGGCCTGTTAGTGTTTGGATGCCGGAAGCTAACAGGTTTTTTAATGGCCGAAGCTGTAATATTAGCAAAACAGGCGTTTTTATTACGATGCCAGTAACGGCGCCGGTCAGACTGGGCCATATTGTAGAACTCAATTTTCCGAGAACAGAAACACTGGCCAAAGAAAAAGGACAATATGCCCGCATCAAAAGCGGGAAAATTGTCAGAGTGGATCGCAAGAATCTACTCGAAAGTGCTGAGATTGGGATTGGTATTGCCTTTCAGTAGATAACAATTTTAAGCCATATTGGAAGAGATTGCGGAGAGGTTGTGGCTTTGGGAGAAACGGGGCAATGAGAGAGTAAAGATCGATGACCGAGAGGAGTCATCGATCTTTTTTATTTACAAGCAGATACACACATCCGGAAGCAGAAAAACTCGTCATGCCTGATAAAAAAAGTATAATCCTTATAACTTCGTGATAATATCAATTTTACAAACCGAAATACCTGAAACTGTAAGTAACGATTAAATGTGTGGTTAATATTACTAATCGTTATCCGTTCGAATTTTATACTATTTCGCCATAGGCCTCTTTATAATTGATTATTATTGTCGATAGGTTGTTTCATTGAAGATAGAAAATCTTGCCATTCGATATCTCATAGTGTATTTTATGGCACCTATGCAAACAAAGATTATAAAACTCGATAGTACAAATGTTGATTTGTCGAAAATCAAGGAAGCAGCGCTCCTAGTTGATAACGGTGGACTCGTTGTTTTACCGACCGAAACAGTCTATGGAATCGCCTGCCGGGTTAGAACTGATTCACTGTCAAAACTTAACGATATTAAAGGCAGAGATCCTACCAAATACTACACATTACATATCGGCCAAAAAAATGAAGTAACCAAATATGTTCCGACCATCAATTTAAGAGCTAAAAAACTAATAAAAAATGTCTGGCCCGGCCCATTAACTTTAGTATTTGAATTAGACTCTGCGGATATCAACAAACAGCGAGAGAATCTGGAAATAGAACTTTTTAAGAATCTGTATAAACATAATTCCATAGGGATTCGCTGTCCGGACAATCCAATAGCTGCAATGTTACTACAAGAAACAAATAATCCTGTCATTGCACCAAGCGCAAATATGGCAGGTCAACCTCCTGCGGTTGATGCCAAGCAGGCTCTTACTCAGTTATCAGGTAAAATTGAGATGCTATTAGATGCCGGGGCATGTAAATATAAAAAAAGCAGCGCTGTTGTTAAAATAGGCAAAATGAGCATTGAGATTTTAAGGCTTGGTATATATTCTCAAGCTCAGTTGGATGCAATGTCA
>CAZWME010000663.1:0-3566 GCA_964634515.1 uncultured Pirellulales bacterium
GTCCTCATTATGGCTCGCAAATCCGTATCCAAACGCCCTGCTTTCGTCATCCTTTACCTCATCGACCACCTTCATAAACTCATAATGCGTTTTGTTCCACAAATAATCATAATGTTCATAGCTGAACATTAAATTGAACATATCAGGCACAACTGCGCCATACATCTCCTGAAGGTTCATAACACCCGGCTCATGCCCCAGCTCCCTGGCAAGATACGCGTGGGTAGCAGCACCCCACCCAAACGCCAAACCCGGCACCGCATATACGAAAATACTGATAATCAAAATTAACAACAACCTGTTATTCATTTTCCTGCCTCCTGTTTTATTAGTTAACTTTTCCGCTTCGTCCGTCATATGCCGACGTGCTAATCTATTATTATAATCTCCCGCTTTTGCAAATGCAATTCTTTATGACCTAAAACCTGATATGTGGCTTGTAATTCCTAAATAATCAGGATGCCAAAGTAATAATTTTTCACCTGAATACCCGAATCACACCAGTTAGATATCTCAAAAAAATAAATCTTGACTAAGATGGAAATGATGTGTATTTTCACAAACAGTACGCAAAAAGGATTTTGTGGTCTTGACAATGAAAATAGCAGTCAACCAAAGAGAAGAGCAAAGATTATCTTATCGTTGGCCTGTGAGCTTCGCGAGAAGCGTGAAAGAAAAACCCTCTCCAGGTCAGGTAGTTGATGTTTCCAGTTGGAATCTGGCTTTTCTTTGCCACGCCGATAAAAAATGCCCTCGCCCGGAACAATTGATAACCGTTGACTTTGGCGTCCCTTACTTCGACTCGACCGATTCCTTCGATACGGTATTTTTCAATCGCATCGGACGTGTATCTCGCGTCGATAAACTCACCAACCTCGTAAGCCGCGTTATAGTCCAGTTCGCCAGACCGTTATTTTTCAAACCAGGTGAACAGAACATCAGCGAATCAGAGGCACTGCAAAGACTCGAAGCGAAAACTCGGTCAATTTCCAAAGCCGAAGAAGAGGCCAGGCAGTACAGTGAAGCACTGATTAAAGTCGAAGAAAAAACAACCTCCTATGAGCAGGCCAAAGCCAAGGCAGAAAAAGAACTAAAGGACGAAATCAAGGCAAGATGCAAAGCCGAAGCTAAGTTAAGAGCCGAAGCCGAAGAGAAAATCAGAGCTTACGACGAAGAGAAACAAAGGACAGAAGAAAGGCTCAGAGCTTACGACGAAGAAAAACAAAGGACAGAAGAAAAGCTCAGAGCTTACGAAGAAGAGAATCAAAGGACAGAAGAAAAGCTCAGAGCTTACGACGAAGAACAACAAAGGACCGAAGAAAAGTTCCGAGCTTACGACGAAGAAAAACAAAGGACAGAAGAAAAGCTCAGAGCTTACGACGAAGAGAATCAAAGGACAGAAGAAAGGCTCAGAGTTTACGACGAAGAAAAACAAAGGACCGAAGAAAAAGCAAAAACACAGGCCCTCGCAACAGCCAGAGTACATGCTAAAGCGGAATCTGAAGTCAAAGCAAGAATCGAAGCCGAGAGCAGGGTTGAAGCCGAAACACAAGCAAGAATTGAAATACAGAAAAAAGCCAAATTTGACCTCCGAGAAATAGCAAAAGCTCACGCTGAAGAATTGAACCGGACCAAAGAAAGATTAAAATCCTATGCCGAAGCAAAAGACCGGATAGAAGAAAAACTAAAGGCTGAAATCGAAGCCAGATGCAAAGCGCAAACCAAAGCAACAGCTCAGGCTGAACAAAGTGCAAAAGCACAGAGCCAAGCGGCCACGGAAGCCAAATTGAAAAATCAGGCCCAAAAGAAAGCCGAAGACTATGCCCAAAAAGTAGCATTCTTTGAAGACCAGATGCAACAGAAGATTAAATCTTATAACAGCCAGATTGCTAAAATCAAAACTCAAGCTGCTGAGGAAATTGCCAAAGTAAAAGCTGATGCGGCAGATGAAATAGCCATACTCAAAGCCCAGCTAAAACAAAATCCCCAATCACACACCCGGGCAAATATCGCAACCCAACAAAAGACAACCATCAAGACCATACACCGCCCCCAAACAACCCTGCTGGAAAAAGTGGATAAACTCATCAAAGACAGGGGGACAATTTTCTAACAAACTGCTAACAGGCGACAGTCAACTACCATTCTGCCCGGCTCGGCTTGCAGCTTTGTCACGAACTGTCCTTTTCTATGGAGGGCTTTTGCCTTAAGTATTACCAGATATTGCATTATAATGAAAGGTTATTCTGCAGCGCAAAAACCGGGAGACAGGCGCCCCCCAGTTGCTTACAAAAGCCCTGGTTGAGCTCACCTGCCTCCCTTAGTGAAGGAAAGAGTATTATGCCTGTTATGAAGGTCGAATGACTTGTCCGTATAATCCCCTCCACATATATAAAATATAACTTATCTATCTCGATAAGCAAAAAAATCGTATAAATTATTAATTCCAACTATTATTATCGGCCCCAGCACACTTTTACTCTATTGAACAGTTCTCGGGCCACTGTTTAGTTCCTGAGATAGTGGACTATTCTTTCGGAGTTTACCCTGTGAGATAACAAAGTTTATCTGGCGGGAAAGATAATATAGAAGAAATTCACGGACGGCAGTTACAGGGACAAATAGCTTTTCGCCTAAGATGACTCTGCCCGGGTTCTGTAGATGATTGATGTCTGATGAATTGATCAGTTAAACAAGATGGAAGAACTACTCCTGTTGTTTTTTAGACTTCTTTTCCTCTTTTTTCAGACTTTGAGCTATTTGCTTCAACTGCTCGCATATCTGCCTGTTTTGCCTGAGAAGAATCTCAAGCTGCGAATGTATTGATTTCGAGCCGAAGATACTCTGGGCAAATATCAAAAAAAACATTACTGCCAGCGTCCCCCCGATGGTAATAAAGCTTACCGCCCATAAAATCTTTTCCACCAGCTCATATAAACCGGGATCTACCACAACATAACCTTCAAATAAAAAATTCTGCACACTTCCATCTCTCTTCAAGCTACCCTCTGATAATAACCAAAATCCCCACACCGGGCAATCCAAAAGTTGCACGCACGCCCCTTACATTTATTAAATACCAAAAAAATCCTTGTCGTTTATATCTCAAATACTATATTGTTTAGTGTTTCGAATAAATTTGTTAATGAATACCCGGAAATAAACTGTTTGGAGATTTAAAAAGTGGCTAATACCAACGACATTCGCAACATCGTTCTTTTGGGGCACGGAGGCAGCGGTAAAACCTCCCTCACCGAGGCAATGCTGCACAAAACCGGAGCAACCAACCGGCTTGGAAGCGTTGACGATAAAACAAGTATATGCGACTACTACGATGAGGAAAAAGAACACCAGCATTCCATTCAATCAGCGATAGTCAACATCCAGCACGCCGGCAAGCTGATAAATATCGTTGATACCCCCGGATATCCCGACTTTATAGGCCCCTCTACAAAATCAATACCGGCCGCCGAAACAGCAATAATCGTCATCAGCGCCGCGGCCGGAATAGAAACAAATACGCGAAAAATGGCCGAATTAGCCGTAAAAGCCGATATCCCCCGCCT
>CAZWME010000664.1:0-3549 GCA_964634515.1 uncultured Pirellulales bacterium
CCGTCCAGAGACGAAATAAGCCGTTTGAATGCAGAGTCATTTTGTTAGGTGCTCTATGGAATATCGCGAGCACCGACTCGATAAGCTTGATTGCCGATTACTTTAACTTGTCATTCCTGCGAAAGCAGGAATCCAGGTCTTTACGTTATGTTATATAATTCTTTCGGCAGTTTTTATGTGGAATTGATATTACTGAGTATCAAATGTTTTTTTTAAGAGAAATCCTCTCTACAACAAAGGAGACAAATTATGAATATTAATATTAGTCATAATAAAAAAGCAATTTTCTGTATTTATGGAATTATTCTCTTATCTTTAATAACAGCGAATGTCCCAGCATTCGGCCAGAAACGGTTAGAAGATACCATTTTCAATCGGAAACCTGAGGATGCATACAAGATAAGAAACGCTGAAATTACGCCTTGGGTGGAAGATGGCACTGGGCCGAATCCTGGCAATGCGGCCCTTCTGTATTACCAGGCATTTCTGCTCCATCCTAAACCCAATGAGGCCCTCAGTAATAAGATGCACGAGGTTGCTTTTGGTGCCGAACCCGACAAACAGATCAGAAAATATCTGGGATCCTGTTTGGATGTTATAGAAATTGTCGAAATCGCTTCTCGGATGCAGCAATGTACATGGGGGGTATGGGTAAAACCCATATTGCTACCAAGCCATGGGGCTTTGCGTCGGGAGATTTATTCTATTTACGACATTCTTTTAATGGATGCGCGGATACTCGCTGCCGACGGGCACTATCGTGTGGCACTGGAGCGCTGCCTGACAGCACTGCGAATTGCCCGGCATCTCCGCGAAGATCCGGAAGTGTATACATTTTCGGCATATTTCGAGCTATATGCCCTGAGAATGGTTCGATATGTGCTTGGTGTCATACCGCCGAATGATGAGATTCTCACGTGGTTTCGAGGCCAGCTCAGTGTCGTCTTAGTGGGTGCACCGCCACCCTATGCCAAAAGATTACAGGAATATTTCAAAGCTGATATGAAACACCTCCGAACATATCCCCCTCGTCTTTCGAGGCTCAGGAATCTGTTCATAGAGGGATCCGAGGACGAACAGGCTAAGGAGAACGCCCGGAATTTAACAGATGAACAATTTCTTTTGCGCACCAGTAGGGGGGTTCAAAGTTTTCTTGACTCGATTTTCCGAATCCTGGACAGTGAAATAACTTACGAACAGAAGCGGGCTGAAATGCAGAGAATTATCAGCAAGCTGACGGAGGCAGACGATGCTGACCCTGTAATCAAAAATATTTTAATCGATATCAACTTAGGAGGAATGATTAATAACCAATACCCATCCTATGTTGAGCATCAGGCTTATATCAACGCTATCAAGGCCGCTGTCGAGGTTTACCTTGTCTTTGCGAAAACAGGGCAGTTACCTAAGAAACTTCCGGATGGTTTACCCAAAGACCCTTTTACCGGGAAGGATTTTGTATATGAGATAACAGATGAAGGTTTTGCCCTCCGTTGCCAGGGTGAGGAATTTCTGAGACGCAAGAACAAATACCTCGAATTTAAGGTCAAAAAGTAGAACTAAAAAAAGGATATTAATATGTACACACGTAAAAAGGGCGTTAATACAACTGTTCTTTTTATAGTGATCATTACCGTTATTGTCAGCTATTTTTGTATCAAGAATCACCCCCGTGCTATCGGGCCGAAAATGCATCAAATGCGCCGGGTACGGCTATTATACCACACCGACCATGAGGAGTTATTGCAGGCCGGCAGAGAAATCCTCAGCCGCGGCCCCAAAGACCCTAAGAATTACAGGTACTATGGCCCTATGCACATCGATGGCTTTCCGGTTCCGAGAAATGTTCGTATCCCCAAAGTCGTCCACAAACTCAAAACACATGCAAACCTAATAAATTTCAACGGCTATGTAGTCCTGCAAATGAAGGAAGGATTAATAGGTTATGGAGTGAAAATCTTCCCGGAAGGTTTCAAAGCCCCGCGTAGCCGTTATTTCCGCTATGGCAATAAAGAGCTTCTCCCCGGCCTATGGTATTACGATGTAGAATATCGTCATATTCCCCAATACGACAAAACAATCGATTACATAATACAAAAAGGCAAATACGAAGAACCTAATCAAATAGACCTCAGCAAAAGCGCAAATTAAAAGCCTTTCATTGTTAACAACTTTCTTCTTGACAGAATTGTCCCTGCCGGTCATACTATAGTCACTATATGGCTTTGAGGACAGGATTTTCAACCATTGACTTAACTGCTCTGAATAAACACAGCACATCTTTAACTTTTTGGCAGGAGGCGGTTGCAATTACTTTTAAGCATTGAAAGTTTCATAAAAAGTGAAAGCTGGCTAACTACAATGCATCGGGGTGCTGTAAAACATCCCCGGCGATTGAAAGGATAATAAGATGAAAAAGGGAACGTTACTCGTATTAATAGCTGTAATAATATTCGGCCTGACTATGGACGTAGCTAACGCAAAGCTCGTGGCATGTATCGGTGACAGTATTACATATGGATCAGGTATTGCTAATCGCGATTACAATTCCTACCCGGCCCAGTTGGGCAGGATGCTGCAAAAGTTTGACAATCAGTGGCAAACACGGAACTTTGGTGTAAGCGGAGCAACACTGCTGAGAAACGGCGACAAACCTTATGTTCAGGAAAGTGCTTACAGTCAGGCTTTGGCCGCCGAACCGGACGCAGTTATCATAAAATTAGGAACTAATGACTCCAAGCCGCATAACTGGGCGCTCAAGGATGATTTCATTTCTGACTACCTTTTTCTTATCGACTCCTTTGCCGAACTGCCCAGCAAGCCTACTATATGGATTTGCTATCCGGTGCCGGCTTTTACTGATAATTTCGGTATCAGTGAATACGTAATTAAAAACGAGATTGTCCCGTTTGTTGACCAGATAGCCCAACTAAGAGATGTTATAGTAATCGACTTATACACGGCCCTGAGTGACGCAGCCGACTTGTTCCCTGATGGAATTCATCCGAACACCGAGGGAGCTAAACTAATGGCCGAAACCATCGCTCCCGTATCCACTCCCGATTTCAATCAGGATGGAATTGTCGATGCTGCCGATATGACCATTATGGTTGACCACTGGGGCCAAAATTACCCGCTGGTTGACATTGGCCCGGCACCGTTCGGAGACAATATAATAGATGTTGATGACCTGATTGTACTTGCTGAATATCTGTTCACTGAGCCAGGACTAATCGCACACTGGAAGCTGGATGAGACTGAAGGCCTCGTAGCTCACGACAGTGCCTCTCTCAACGATGCTAATCTCATTGGCAGTCCTCTCTGGCAGCCGGATGCCGGCATAGTCGATGGCGCCCTTCAGCTCGATGGCGTGGATGATTACATCGGCACCGTTTTTATCTTGAATCCGACTGAAGAATCCTTCAGTGTATTTGCCTGGATAAAAGGCGGTGCTCCAGGTCAGGTCGTTTTGTCCCAGGTGGGCGGTTCGAAATGGCTTTTGGCCGATCCATCCGAAGGTAACCTGATGACAGAGCTAAAAAGTACCGC
>CAZWME010000665.1:0-3545 GCA_964634515.1 uncultured Pirellulales bacterium
GGCTAAGATTTTTTCCGCGGCGGCCTCGTATGTTTTGGTAAGTGAATCGATAGGAAAGGGGTCTGCTTTTATTTCCTGTTTGATTTCTTTGGCCGTACCAACTTTTGTCTCGCTGAAACAGTAAACAGGACCTTTATCGCTGCTTACAATCAAACGACCGCCGGAGGTAGCCAATCCGACCGCAGCACCATTCACATCATTCTTCCACATTTCCCTGCCGGTTTTCGAGTCAATACCGATGACAAATCCTTCACCCCCAGTAAATACAACATTACCGGCCAATATTATCGAACGAAGCCCCCTTCTTGAATAGCGCCACTCATAGCTTGAACCTTTTAAGCGCTTTTCTTCTGCGACCATAGAAGCGCCCTTGCGGGTTAGTTCATCAATTTGCCTTTTTATATTTTTACCGGCCTTATCATTGGCAGATTCAAGCTGACTCTTCAAGTTTGATAGTTGGATTGCCAGTTTTTTGCGTTCACTTGCCAGTCTGTTAGCTTCTCTTAAAGCCTTGATGTACCTAGGCCGGTTAATAGCATAAATCCTGTCCTTGGCTAATACATATGATACCTCACGAGTAAGGACCATATCAATTCCAGGAAACCAGGCAAAAGCCTCTCCTTCTCGCCTTCCGGTTTTCGCATCGTAAATGACTTTGTGAGGTTTGCCGGAGTAATCGACACCGGAGATAAGCCTGTCGTTATCTATCAAAGCCCATGTCCCACCCCGCTTGGCGCCGGGGGAAGCATAGAAAAGGAACTTTCCGGTGTGGCGGTCAAAAGCAGCCGGCATAGACCGCCCGGAAGGAACGTACAGGACATCTCTGGATGCGACCAGGTAACCATGCGGCGATATACCACCGTAATCCAGCTCATGCGCACGGTCACCGATAGTATCGTTCCTCCAGACGACCGAGCCATCCTCAGCCCTCAGGGCACAAATGTATAACCCTTCGTATGGAAAGACACCCGCCGTGAAATAGACAATCCCATCGTCAACCAGAACGCCGGTTCTGACCGGCCAGAGAGATATCATTCTGCCGTTGCCAATGACCTTTTCATCACTGGGACCGGCCCGGTATTTCCATATAAGCGAGCCGTCTTTGCTATCAAGACAATACACATAACCATCATCAGAGCCAACATAAACACTGCCATTATAAACGGTTGGAGCAAAACGAACCGGCCCCCGGGTAAAGAACTCCCAGCGTATCTTGCCATAATCCGCATCGATTGAATAAACCTTATTCGTCACGCAGGAACCGAAATAGGCGTTTTTATCAGCTATCACCACGTGATACGCATTGTCGTTGTGCATTCTGGGCAGCTCTTCCGAAGGCATAGGCCAGGCTGGTTTGGGCCGATGAGTGGGAATATATTTCCATTGCAGGAAAAGCCTGGGACCAACGGTTTCAGAGGTAACCCCGCTTCGTGTTATCTCAGACCGATAAGTTGTCCAATCCTTTGCGATTCCAATGTCGCAAACACCAAACAAAATTAGAAAAGCAAAAATAACAATAAGACTGTGAAAATACTTCGTTTCATCTCCGGTACTTTTTGCTGCTACATGCCGTTTCATTTAGGTATCTCCTCTTTGAATGATAATAGATATTTGACATTTCATATCAAGTCAGTTTACTTCCTGTCTGGTTGAAGTGCATTATAATCAAATCTGCCAATTCAGTCCAGTCCTTTTATCGGTCAAATTATATGCAGCTAAATATTAATTTTGGATTAAACACAACTCTGTGTGCTTGCAAACCAGAATTAATACAATATACTTACCATGATATTAACCTCGTTAAATGTATGAGGAGTAAATGATGAACAGCAAAGCAAGATTTACTATTTTCGCAATCTTAATCCTGACACCAATGAGTACGATTTTTGCATCAGGTAACAGAAATAGTTTAATACCCAGGCTTATGAAGCAGCCGGGTATTGTCGAAACGCAGTTTCTATTCGAGAAGGCATCATTTCGATCATGTCACGCCTCAACCATAGCAGAAACACGAGACAACTTTATCTCGGCCTATTTCGCAGGTACCGACGAAGGTAATAAAGACGTCGGGATATGGATTAGTGTTAAGCCAAGAGACAGTTCTGCCTGGTCGGAGCCGATCGAGGTTGCAGACGGGATTCAATTCAACCGGCTGCCCACAAATAAGCAAGAGCGACATCCCTGCTGGAATCCCGTGCTGTATCAGGCCGACAACGGACGGCTTCTTTTATTCTACAAGGTTGGGCCCACTCCGGCAAGCTGGTGGGGAATGCTGACTGTATCTAACGACCAGGGTAAAACCTGGTCCGAACCGCAACGGCTGCCTGAAGGCATCGTCGGGCCGGTAAGGGCCAAACCAATCAAACTCCCTGATGGAACGCTGCTTTGCGGTTCAAGCACAGAAGACAAAGGATGGCGAGTGCATATGGAAATAACTCCGGACCTCGGCAAAACCTGGAGCAGAACAGAAGCACTTAACAGTGGTAAGGATTTTCCCGTTATTCAGCCGACCATCCTCACTTGTCCGGATGGAAAGCTCCAGATTCTATGCCGCAGTCGCGGGAACCTGCGCCAATCGTGGTCCAGCGATCAAGGAAAAACGTGGAGTCCATTAGTGCTCTCGATATTACCCAACCCAAGCGCCGGTATCGATGCTGTTACTCTGAAAGATGGGAGGCAACTGCTCGTATATAACCACTCGACAAGAGGAAGGGACCAATTGAATGTGGCAGTCTCGACCGACGGTAAGAACTGGAAGGCGGCCCTGAAACTGGAGGACGAAAACACTATTGGCGGAAAAAGGGCCTACGGCGCCTACCCTGCAGCAATCCAGGGATCCGATGGTCTTGTTCATATTACCTACACGTGGCGGCGAGAAAAGATCAACTATGTGGTCATCGACCCGGGCAAGCTGGAATTACGCGATATTCGCAACGGAAAATGGCCTGAGTAAAAAATGCTCAGCAAAATTTAATCCGCTCATAGATCAGTAGTTTACTATATGCAGATTGCTACACTGAAAGCACTTTTAAAATAATTACAACTCAATAGTTGCACGGCATAACCAATAAGGACAGATATGAATCTATTACTTTCCAAAAGACTTACATTAGCTCTTACTATTATTTCCCACATCACTATTATCTCATTTATCCCGCCATCCCAGGTAAGAGCGGAATCAGAAAAAATGAATGTAGCGCCTAATTTTTCATTTGAAAACGATTTAACAAAAATCAAAACGAACCTTTGTAATTATGGCGGCTGGTTCCCGATAGGTGTTGTAACAGAAGATGGCAGCAGTGAAATAAGAATTGTAGAAGATATTGCTCATACGGGAACGAAATCGCTGCGAGTAACACCAAATTCAAATGTTTTGACCGGAACGATATATTACAGTCAATACAATGGCGGCGAGGAGGTCAGAAAGAACATCACTAATGTCGGCCTAAGCGGCGCAAGAACAATCGCCCTGCGTTTAGACCAGGACATATTTTCCTGCGATGCATCTGTTTGGATAAAGAAAGCACCAGATCAAGAAATCACTC
>CAZWME010000666.1:0-3530 GCA_964634515.1 uncultured Pirellulales bacterium
ACCACTGGGATGGACTGTTCGAGAAACTATACAGGATGCACGATCAGTGGTCAGCTTCTCATGTATGGACGGAGAAATAGGCATTATCACTCGCGACACAGGCCGTCATATCTTAGACGAATCCGACCGAAGGGAATTTGTTAGCAGAACGCAAAATTTGATGCAAAAGGTACGGCTGGAAGGTCAAAAAGCTCGACTCATTGGTGTTGAATGGGTCAATATAGGTGGGATAAAAGGGCTAAAAGTTGAGACAGAGTCCATCGAACCTGAACGTTTCTGGGCAAAACAAATGAAGTTCAAGCGGGATGGGTGGGATCACTGCATAACTCTAACGGTCAGATCTCCTGATCAGCAAAAAGATTTAGAGTTGCTATTCGACAAATTCATGGAGGAATACAAAAAACAGTCCAAATAATTCCGGCCGTGCTCGTATGATAGAAAGACATAGCCGGAAAATACCCAATTTGAAATTGGGATCAAAGCATAGTGTTAAATGGCTGGTCACCATTAGAGCCGATGGATTATAGATTCAGGGAAGACTTTATTGGAGTGAATAGCCTGTCTTTCAATGGCAGCGCAACGTTGTTTCAAACCAATACATTTGTATTTGAAGTAACCGGGACATGAAAATATGTCGATCATTATATTGACATTAATATGCTGGGAAGAATAGTGGATTCAGAAGGATTAAGATAGCGCGGATCTAAATCATGGTTAATTAATGTAAATATTTATGGGAACCTCTAAAACTTCATTTTTACTACGAACGGCTGCAATCTCCTCCGGCGGCGTTGTCAGGCCAAAATTCGTCCTCGACATAGCTTTAGCTATGCATGCGGCGATTTTGACCTTCCGCCTTGTCGGAGAAAATTTTGCTCGTTCTCGTGACAAAAGCAATTTTTAGAGGCTCCCTTAATAATTCGGTTAGACCTTTTTCGACTGATATATCACCATGGTTAGTTGATGAAATAGTCTCCTGGTGGTGAGAATTGTCTCAGGGTGTTTGACAGAATAGTCTTAGTATTGTATTCTCTTATCAAGACGAAAGGGTAATTGAAACACTATGGAGACTTGTTTCGTCGGCGTCAAACCTCTAAAATATGGGTTTTCTTTATGAGTCCCTCAGACAGAACACATATAGAAGGAAAGAGCAGGTTTGAGACGACTCATTGGTCTGTTGTACGAGCGGTAAAAACTGATGACCAGACGCGGCGTCACTTGATGGTTGGCAACCTAACAGCCACATACTGGAAGCCCGTTTATTGCTACCTTAGAAGAAAGGGATACAACAACGAAGATGCAAAAGACCTTACCCAAGGCTTTTTCTGCGAGATTGTTCTTGGTCGAGACTTGATTGAAAAAGCAGACCGAGCAAAGGGACACTTTAGGACTTTTCTTTTGACTGCTCTTGAACGGTATATTGTAAGTGTTATTCGCCGAAGAACGAGACAGAAAGTTAAGCCTAAAGGGGGTATTATTGAATTGAGTCCTGATAAGCTCGCAGAATTGCCGATACCCGATACCATTGAAACACCGGAAGAAGCATTTTATTGTGGATGGGCTGCTGATATTTTGGACCAGGTTTTGTCTGAGCTTAGGGAAGAATATCGCAGTACAAACCGCAGTGCTCATTGGGAAATCTTCCGCCTAACTGTACTGATACCAATAAAAGAGGACGTAAAGGCTTCTCCCTTGAAAGAACTTTGTGAAAAAATTGGTGTGGATAGCGTGTCAAAGGCGTCAAACATGATTGTCACAGTGAAGCGACGTTTTCGGTCCATTCTACGGCGCAAGTTACGAGATTTTGTTCATTCTGATACTGCAGTCGAGGAGGAACTGAGAAGTGTTTTCGAGATTCTCTCGAAATGTGGCGCAAGATAAATATGATTATGGCGAATATATCTTAAGAAATCCCATATTTGATTCAGAATGACGAGCAAAAGTGTATTAAGGATTGTTTAAGCTCAATGCGCAGTAAGACATTTGGTATTTATCTGTTGGAGATCGTGTTGGATGGATAAGGAATCGAGTTCTTTTGATCTGAATCCAAAAAAGCTGGCCCGTCTTTGGAGTATTGGATCAGATTTACATTTAGAACAGGATATGCATAGAATAAACAAGGATGAAGAACGAGAAGAATTACTATGTGATTTCTTGGCAACCAGTTTACCGATGGATCAGGAGACATTAGACCTCCTGCCTGGGATATTTAAAGGAATTTGTCGTGATCTTCGGCCATTTTCGGGCGAATCGATTGGTTCTCTTGTGATAGATCCACAAACGGATTTTACTGTGATTGAGAGAATTAAGAACTGGGCTAAGGAATTAGGATCCTCCACAGATGACGAAACCGAACGTGAAGTAGCTCTGGCAATCTATTATACATCTATAGCAAGTGCACTTGTGTTCCACGATGTTAAGCTCTCTCAATACGATTATCAAGAGCTTAAGCAAGCATTTCGTACTTTGAGTCGGCAAGAGTGGATTCCATCTATCTTCTTACAGATTCTCAAGAGAGCATACAAATACACTGATAAAGATGCTGGCACCAAAACAGCAGAGTAGGAGGTTGGGCTGTTTATGCTATTTTTGTTAGTTTTTTGAGCGAACAAAGAAATGAGGAACAATGGAGTACCTAATGGACAAGAGTGTAGGGGAACAGGCAGTTCAGTTGGGCGCGACACAGAGTGATCTTATAGCCAACGGTATGAATGAACTATGACAAGTGAGTCGAAAATTCGATTTCCGTGCCCACAGTGTGGCAAGTCAATTGTAGTATTGTCGAAGCACGCTGGAAGACGAGGTAAGTGTCCCAGATGTCGGACTTTGGTAAAAGTGCCGGCAAAGACCATTCAGACGAGTGTTAAGCCGCTCAGACAATTAGATATGACGGGCTCGTTAGGTCCAGTGCCCGAACAGGAAGTACGAGATCATATGACCACCAACGCAGATGAAATGAGAATTTCCTTTCGATGTCCTGAGTGTGGGGAAAAAATCGTGGTATTGCCCCAGTATTCTGGAAAACCAGGCCAGTGCCCTATATGCGATGCACTACTCAGATTTCCGACAATACCTGTACAAAACAGCTTTGGGCTGAACAAAAAGTCTAAAGTGAAGGGATCGGCATGTGTCGATTCATCTTCACAAGGACGAATGACAACTGCCAAAGAGGCGATTGAGCATAATCAAGTTGAGGATCGTAAAGACTGTAATAAGCAAAAAAGAATGGTGTCCGTGGGAGCAGTTAGCCATCGTAGAGAAATAACGAACTACATCAAGTTCTCGTGTTCTAATTGTGGTAGGCATCTAAAGGCCAAAGCGTATATGGCAGGCGCAAAAATCGACTGTTCTGGCTGCGGGGAATGTTGCGTCATACCTAGTGACCAGCGGATAGACAACCAGCAAACTCAGGTACCGGTAACTTTAACCCATGACCAAGTACTGGCCGGACACCTATTGAGTCGCGATTTGACAGAGGCCATTAAATATGTTCCTAGTACAAAGTCCGCCCTAAATTGTCGGGTATAGCT
>CAZWME010000667.1:0-3522 GCA_964634515.1 uncultured Pirellulales bacterium
ACCTGGGCCAGCTAAATCATCTTTTTTGTCTGCCATTGTTTTGTCTCCTACAAGTTTGTATTTGTGCGCTTTGAAAAATAAGTTTTCGTTGCTCAAGCGTGACAAATAATAGTATATACGCTGGCAATGTGCAATTTTATTTTAGCGAAAGATATAATCGGACGGTCATCCCAAATGATCCTTGTCCTGTTAGCAGATAAAAAATTTGATTTTATTGACGGAACAGGTTTCCGCCCGACAGGACCACTCTTTGGCCTACAGCAGGAGGGGTGAATGGTACGAAGGTCTTGTCTTTATACTGCAGCCATCGTAGAGAAGGATCTTCGAGGACAACGGAGAAGATAAAAGCTGCTTTTATAGCTCGGCCGACATTGTCTGTTTCTCGTATTTCAACAGTCATTCCCGTCAATTCGACTCTATCGCCAACGGAGAACGGATTTTCTTTATTACGACATAATGCATCCAAAACGTGCCCATAAAAGCCATATGCCGGCCTTACTATCAGAGTTTTTGTATCCGGACGATGGATTTCGACCGGCTGAAATAGGCTTGAGGTTAGAATTCTTAAATGACGGGGCATCGGCTGATTATTACTTTCCCAGAGCATAGGAGTTTGCAGCATAAGAAATGTAATAGGTGGATTAACAATAATAAGGTCCTGATTTACCACGGATTCATCCAGAGCCTCGGTTAATATCAGTTTGTCGGAGAATTTCTTCGGCATCATCGGATAAGCTGCGCGAACTGGAAAAACCAGTGGAGCTATGATAAGGTGAATTAAGATAAATATACCGGCGAGCACACAAGACGGGATGCGCCACAAGATAAATCTCGTTTGCCCTTCGGTTTGACCAAAGACAAGATAGATAAATTGGGCAACCAGACCCATTGCTCCGATACCGACAAACATAAGAAGACGGTCGGAAGGAAAAGTTGCACAAATCGGAAGTACAGACAGAATCATCCCCGTTGCCCAAAACCGTGTATTCCGCTGACGCCAAAGCAGGGGAATTAGAGCTGTAATCAACAGTACCAGAAAAACAAGGGAGCCTCGCCATATTAACATCGAGTACTTCGGATGGATCATCATAGTTATATCTGATGGTGGTAATGCCCACTGACCGAGCATTAAAAACGGTGCTCTGTCTTTAACTGCGGCGATATAACTCAACGGTTCGCTCAGCGGATCAATATAGGCACCCATATTTTCAACCCCATAACCCAGATAAGTCCATATAATCCGCCAGATTAAAACTACAGCGACATAAGGAATCATGGCCGTAAATCGCCGGCGCAAGGTTCCTCGGTCAATAAAGACAGCGTGAGCAAACAGATATGCGCATGTGGCTATTCCAGCTTCCGCTGAAAGTAAACTTGCTACAAGAAGTACCGGTCCGACAACTATACCCATACGCAGGTTACCCCGCCGCCATTTATCGTGGATAAGTATTGTTAATACCCCGAACAATGTAGCCATTACGGCATTACGATTTGCAAGGAAGCCAACCGGAGTGCCGTGAGCATCGTCGATAGCGTAAAGTAATGCAGCCAGGCCCGCAACCCAGGCAATAGGAATAAATCTGCGGTATAGAAGAGTAACTGCTCCTGCAAGAATGCCATACCACAAAACGCTCTGCACATGCATAAGAAATGGTCTTTCCGGCCAGAAAATATAATCGAGCCAGTGAGTTATTGAAGCCAATGGTCTCCAGAACGCCCCTTTTATACCCTTGTAGGTCCACCATGGAAAGAAGCCATAATCCATTATTTCGGTCGTACGGTTCGGATCGCCGTCAAAAAAGTTGAACATGTCACTTGGTGAGTCCAGGAGCCTTATTGGACTGTCTGAGCCCATCATCAAAAGCTTATGGTGATAATCGTCCATACACAATCCCGCCTTTAGAGACGAGAGCGTTAGAATTATAGCCAATATCGCAACTACAAACGGGAAAAAACGGCTGGTCAGAGTGTTATATAGAATATTCGTAAAATTGGCAGGCAAACGCATTGTTGGATTTTTTTGTATTAAAGGAGGTTTCTGTATAACTCGTTATTTTTCCTGTCTCAACCAGGCCGTGAATTTTACCAAACCATCCGGAATAGGAGTTGAAGGATTATAACTGAGTTCCCTGGCGGCTTTGGTTATATCGGCAAAGGTACGATTGACATCGCCCGGCTGGAGGGGAAGATATTCCCTGATTGCCTTTTTGTCAAGCGCCTTTTCAATTGCACCGATTAAATCGTTAACTGTAATAGGCTGTGATTCGCCGAGATTATAGATGTTAAAGCCTTCACAATTGTTCATTGCTGCAACTGTACCGTCAATTATGTCGTCGATATATGTAAAATCTCGCATCATCGAGCCGTCGCCATAAACAGGTATTGGTTTTTCCTGCTCAATGAGCTTTGAAAATTTGTGGATGGCCAAATCCGGCCTCTGACGAGGGCCGTAAACGGTGAAAAACCGCAGACAGGTTATGTCGATTTCATAAAGATGATGATAAGTGTGACAAATAAGCTCGCAGGCCTTTTTGGTTGCCGCATAAGGTGAGATGGGGAAATCAACGTTATCGTCCTCAGAAAATGGTACTTTTTCATTGTTTCCATAGATGCTGGAGCTTGAGGCGAATATGAATTTGCCGATTTTATGTTTTTTAGCTGCCTCAAGTAAAAACATTGTTCCGTTAATATTGACGTCGGAATACAGCAACGGCTCAGCAATCGATGGTCGAACGCCGGCCTTTGCGGCCAAATGGACAATTATTTCGACGTCTCCGGCCGCTTTATCCATAGTAGCCCTGTCACGGATGTCGGCTTCGATGAGCTGGAAATCTTTGTTTTTAAGACAGTTGCTGATGTTATCACGTTTAATCTGAGGGTCGTAAAAATCATCGAAGTTATCAATCCCGACTACGGACAGGCCTTCGTCAAGCAGACGCTCGCATAAGTGTGAGCCAATGAAGCCTGCGGCTCCGGTTATTAATACTGTAGTTTGCTGCACTTATATTGTCCTTTTCGATTCGTGTCTATCATATTAGTTTGCCGGACTTATGCACAATAGACAATAACAGCTCCACAAGCCAGAACGATTACGGCGATTACTCGAAAAATTAATACCGGCTGCTTTTGGTACCACTCGAAAATTTGTCTGATCTTCTCAGGCCCGAGTATAAATATTAAAAGGCCTGATATCAAAAAAAGAATCCCAAAGGTGGCTATTATCCATTTTTGATAGCATTCACTTGCTCCGAGCAGAAAAATAATTGCCAGAGTGAATCTTATAACTGCTGCAAAATATATCCTTTTACCCTTTTTAATGAATTCCATCAGCCTTTTCATTACCCCGGGCTTGAGCAAAAACACAATGCCGATAAACACTATAAGTATCCCGACAATTTTAACAATAATTTCCATGCCCATAATTATTTACCTTTAATCTGGTTTGCTTTTTGCAAATTATGGTAAAATAGGGGTTCTTCCTATACTGTAATATTCGAACCCGGCAGTTTTAACTATGTTTGG